>JAIBBF010000093.1 GCA_019694795.1 Flavobacteriales bacterium
GGATACAGTCCGAGTTTCGATACCCTCATCATTACTCCCTGATGCTGAAAATCGCCTGGCGGAAAGAATATGTGCAAGCATTACCGGAGGGACATCGTTTCCCAATGGAAAAATACGCGCTTCTTCCGCAGCAATTGTTGTACGAAGGCACCATTAGTGAAGAAAATTTATTTGCACCCGAGCCCATTGATGATGAAATTTTGTTGTGGACCCATGATGCCGGTTACGTACAAAAATTAAAAGGACTCCAACTCGATAAAAACGAAATTCGTAGAATGGGATTTCCCCTCGATGAACATCTGATTCTTCGAGAATGGATGATCATGGAAGGCACGCGCAAAGCGGCAGAATATGCACTCGAATTGGGTATCGCCATGAATATTGCCGGCGGTACACATCATGCCTACACCAACCGCGGCGAGGGATTTTGTTTGCTCAACGATAATGCCATTGCTGCCAATTGGTTATTGAAGAAAAAAAACATCGAGCGCATATTGATTGTCGATCTCGATGTGCACCAGGGCAACGGAACGGCAGAGATTTTTGCCAATGAAAAACGTGTTTTTACACTCAGCGTTCACGGCGAAAAAAATTATCCCCTGCACAAAGAACAAAGCGATTTGGATATTGGTCTGCCCGATAAAATAGAAGATGAAGCTTACCTCCAAATCATTCGTGCTACGTTGCCATCTCTGGTGGAAAAATTTAAACCGCAATTCATCTTTTATCAATGCGGGGTCGATATTTTATCGACGGATAAACTGGGTCGATTGGGTGTCAGCATCGAAGCCTGCAAAGAAAGAGATCGCATCGTTCTAGAGCTTGCACGCAGGGAAAATATTCCCATTGTTTGTTCCATGGGCGGTGGTTATTCCGAGCGCATCGCCGATATAGTAGAAGCGCATGCCAATACCTATCGCCTCGCGCAGCAATTGTTTTTTTGATTAAAACAACCGCGTCTGCGGATCAGCCGCATGTTGATCGAATAAATTCAAATTGAATTCCGGTGCTTTTTTTCCGCTGAAGTATTTTCGTTTGGCCAGTTTCACCATGTCGGCAATTTGTTGTGCAATGACACCTTCGCCTTTCATGCGCGTTCCAAAGCGATTGTCGTTAACTTTTCCGCCATGCAATTCTTCGGTCTGGTGAATGATTTTTTCTGCCCGGTCGGGATAGTGGTGACGTGTCCAATCCTTGAAAATTTCGAGTAATTGTCCGTTTAACCGCAACACCTGGTGACCAAATGCCAGCGCTCCTGCCTCCGAACAGCGTTCTGCCACATCTAAAATTTCCATGCTATTCAGAGCGGGAATAACAGGCGCCATCAATACGCTTACGGGAATTCCGGCATCACTTAGGGTGCGGATACATTCCAGTCGGCGTTGCGCGGTGGCCGTGCGTGGCTCCAATGCGCGACGCAAATGCTCATCGAAGGTGGTCACCGATAAAATCACTTGTGCCAGTCCATCGTTGGCCAATTGCTGCAATAAATCCATATCGCGTTCCACCAGCGTGTTTTTGGTAATGATGCCTACCGGTTGTTTAAACTGAAGACAGACTTCGAGCAGGGATCGTGTAATTCCAAACTTTTTCTCGCATGGTTGATAGCAATCGGTGTTTCCCGACATCAGTATCACATCCGGCTTATAATTCTTTGCCGATAAATCTTTGCGCAATAACTCAGCAGCGTTTTTCTTCACCAAAATCTTCTGCTCAAAATCGAGTCCCGCAGAATATCCCCAGTACTCGTGGGAGTTTCTGGCGTAACAGTAAATGCATCCGTGTTCACATCCCTGATACGGATTCATCGAATAGGGTGCGGGGATATCCGGACTTTCTACGGTATTAATAATGCTCTTGGGTGAAATCGTCAGGAAACTGGTTTTCGATTCAAAGCCTGCTTCCTCATCGAGGCCTTCGATGTGTTCTTGTACCACTTTCTGAGAATGAAAGCGGTTATGCGTATTCAATTGTGCTCCTCGTCCCTTAATCGCCATGCAAAAAAAAGCCCCGAATCATTCGGGGCTGTATGTTAATGTTGTTTATCCAGATCTTCAAATTCAACGCTGGTGTAGGAATAGGATTCATTGCCTTCGCTTTCTGCGCTTGGAGTGTATCCGTTTTCTTTCAGTTCGCTGATTTTTGCTACGGTTTCATTTAAACCTTCTACAAACTTTTCAAAATCTTCTTTATACAGGAAAATCTTGTGCTTCTCGTAGTTGAATTTTACACCGTCCTTGTCAAAGCGTTTTTTGCTTTCGGTGATCGTGATGTAAAGATCACTGCCACGGGTAGTTTTAACATCGAAGAAATAGGTCCTCTTTCCGGCCCTCACAGCTTTTGAATAAATCTCATCGCGATCTCTCCCATTGCCGTTTTTATCGTATCCTTCTTCCATCACTATCGTTTTTGGTTAAACTTTTTGGTTTAGGTTTCACCAAATTTAAAAATAAAAGGGAAAGCACAAAACTTTTTTAGCCTATTTTTTGCTCTTCAAGGAGCTGTTTGCGGTATAGGTCGAAGTAATATCCTTGTTTATCGATGAGTTCCTGATGGGTTCCGCGCTCGGCGATTTCTCCGTTTTGCAGCACAATGATCTGATCGGCATGGCGTACGGTGCTTACGCGGTGACTAATCAACACCGAAGTCCTGCCCTGCATAATCCGCTTGAGGTTGCGCAGAATCTGGTCCTCCGTTTCGGTATCCACGGCCGATAAACAGTCGTCGAATATCAAAATCCGTGGTTCACGGATAATGGCACGTGCAATGGAAACCCGCTGTTTTTGTCCCCCGCTCAGGGTAATTCCCCTTTCTCCCACCAGTGTTTCAAAGCCCTCTTTAAATTCGCTGATGTTATCGTAAATGGCAGCATCCTTCGCTGCTTGTTCAATGCGTTCTTTTGTGGCAGTTTCTTTTTTGAGTCCGAAGGAAATATTGTTCGCAATGGTATCGCTGAACAGGAATACATCCTGCGGTACGTAGCCGATGTTGGAACGGAGACTGTCCAGATTCACCTCTGCAATCGCTTTTCCGTCGATATGAACCACCCCTTTTTCGGCTTCGAGTAAGCGACAAATCAAAGCGGAGATGGTCGATTTTCCCGATCCTGTTTTTCCAATAATGGCAAGGGTTTGACCAGGCTCTACTTTAAAGCTGATGTTTTTTAAAGCTTGTATGCCCGAATCACCATAGGTGAAGCTGACATCCTTAAATTCAATCTGCCCCCGCACTTCTTCTTCTTCGCTTTTTTCATTTTTGATCTCAGGCTGAATCCGTAAAAATTCATTGATCCGCTCCTGCGATGCCGCCGCGCGTTGGATCAGGGAGGAAACCCATCCTACCGTAGCAAAAGGCCAGGTGAGCATGTTAACATAAATGACAAATTCAGCAATCACGCCAATTTCAATCTGACCCTCAAAGGCTTGTCGGCACCCAATATAAACCGTAAGAATCGTAGATAATCCAATCAACAAAGTAATCACCGGCGAAAAGAGGGCATCGGTTTTTACCAGACTTAAAACGCGGTGCTTGTACAACTCACTTTCCTTGCGAAAATCTTCTTCTATACTTTTTTCCCTGCCAAAGGTTTTTACCACGCGAATACCAGCAAATGCTTCCTGTGCATGTGTAGTTAAATTCGACTGCTGGGCCTGTACTTCTTCGCTTTTTTTATTGATGCGTTTAGAAACAGTGTACACCAGAAAAGCCATAATCGGCAAGGGCGTTAATACGTATAAGGTAAGTTCCGGATTAATATCAATCATCCGGTAAATCACCAATACAAACAACACGGCCAGATTGGTGATGTACATGATGGCGGGACCAATATACATCCGCACGCGACTTACATCTTCCGAGATGCGGTTCATTAAATCGCCTGTATTATTCCGTCGGTAAAAGGATAAACTCAGTTCCTGGTACTTGGCGTAAATTTCATTTTTAAGATCGTACTCTATGTGGCGCGACATCACGATAATGGTCTGCCGGGTAAAAAAGAGGAACAATCCTTTGAGCAAAGCATAAATCATATATACCACCGCATACCACAAAGCCGCCTTCATGGCACCGGAAATCACTTCATCGCTGCTGAGTTTTCCTTCGCTTCCTTTGGCAATCCATTCACTGATGGAATTGAACGATTCACGAATGAGGGCAGGGGAGAGTACGCCGAAAAAATTGGATACGCTGATGAATAAAATTCCAAGCAGCAACATCCATTTGTAGCGGGCAAAATAAGAATTGAGGTGTCGTAATGATCGCATGTGGGCTGCAAAAATAACGATTTACAGCCGTTTTGGTTCAGGATTTATTCTGAAGAAAACTTCCATCCGAACGGCGCATCACTAAATTGGCAGGTAAAACTACTTTAGTTGGATGATTCCGGCTTTCTTTATCGTTGATGTTTTTAAACAATACTTCAACAGCTTTGGTTCCGATATCTTCAATCGGTTGAGCAACAGCAGTTACAGGAGGATAAGATAATTTAAACACATCCACATCATCATAACTGATCAGCATTAAGTCATAAGGAATACGCAATCCCAGTTCATTCATCGATTCGAGACAAGCCACGGCGAGGTGATTGTTGGCTACAAAAAGAGCATCAATCGGCGCAGGTGTTTTTAACATTTCCTGCAATGCTTTTTTGGTGGAATTCTTGATATCGTTAAATGGAATTTCACGTAATAATTCTTTCTCAAATTTACGTCCATGATCCTTTAACGCTTGCTTATAACCTTCCGTACGATCGGCCAATGATGAAATATGCGAAGGAGAAAGCGTAAGCATTCCCACTTTTTTTGCACCATTGGTGATGAGTTTGTCAACCGCTTCCAGACTGCTCTTAAAATTGTCCACCACCACATAATTCGATTCAAATTTCGGATAGTAACGGTCGATCAGTACAAAGGGAAATTGTTCGTCCTGCAAATCTTTAAACGTATCCACATTTTCGGTGGTAGGCGAAATGATGAGTCCTTCCACCTGCATTTTTTCCTTCAGAATACGAACCAGCTGCGCTTCTTTTTCAGGATCTTCATCCGAAGAACACACCATCAGGTGATAATCGTTCTTCCATGCCAGATCTTCAATGGCCCGCGAAATTTTGGCGTAAAAGGGATTCGAAATATCCGCTACGATTAATCCGATCAGGTTCGATTTTCCGGTACGTAATCCGCGCGCTGCCTGGTTGGGCATATAGTTCATTTCCTTCACCCGTTTTTTAACACGCTCAACGGTTTCGGAACTAATGCCGTGTTCTTTGGCTTTGTTGTTGAGAATGAGGGAGACCAATGTCTTTGATACACCAAGGCTCTTGGCAATATCTTCCAGGGTTACTTTTTTCATCGCAGCGGGTTTTGTTCAATATTAGCTAAACTTTACTAAACAAAAAAGGAAAAGCCTTGCAAAACGGGGATTTTGACCATTAATAGTTCATTTTTACACGAGATTTTGATGGAATCGCTCTTCTTAACTTTTTAGGCTTTTTTTATTCCCGTTTCCATTTTGCACGCGGGTATTTAATTATACCTTTGCGGCCTGATTTCACTGACACAAAAAAAAAAATCATCATATGGAAGTTAAAGAAGTTAACACCGCACTTTCCGACAATCCCGTCATCAGTCAAATGAATCTTCTGGGTCACGAACAAGTTTTGTTTTGTAACGATGAAGAAACCGGATTAAAAGCAATCATTGCCGTTCACAATACCGTGTTGGGTCCTGCTTTGGGCGGAACAAGGATGTGGCCTTACAAAACCGAAATGGAAGCGTTGACGGATGTACTGCGTTTATCGCGAGGAATGACTTACAAATCGGCAGTTGCGGGATTAAATCTCGGTGGCGGTAAAGCGGTTATCATTGGCGATTCGCGCAAGGATAAATCAGAAGCATTGTTCCGTCGCTTCGGAAAATTTGTAAACAACCTCGGAGGAAAATACATCACGGCAGAAGACGTGGGGATTTCGCCCAAAGAAATGTCGTGGGTAAACATGGAAACCGAACACGTTGCCGGATTACCGGGTCGTTCAGGAGATCCTTCGCCGGTGACGGCCTATGGCGTGTACATGGGAATGAAAGCCGCTGCCAAAGAAGCATTCGGAACCGATTCACTCAACGGAAAAAAAGTAGCCGTGCAGGGTGTTGGTCACGTAGGTGAATACCTCGTGGGATACCTCGCCAAAGAAGGAGCAAAAATTACCATTACCGATATTCACGACGATACCCTGGCACATGTTTCAAAAAAATTCGGTGCTACCGTAGTAGGCGTAGAGGAGATTTATGATGTGGACATGGATATTTACGCACCATGTGCATTGGGAGCTACCATCAACGATGAAACCTTGAACCGTTTGAAATGTGCTGTTATTGCCGGTGCTGCCAATAACCAATTGCGCGACGAAAAGAAACACGGAGAAGAAGTGTTGAAACGCGGATTGATTTATGCACCCGATTATGCCATTAACTCCGGAGGAATCATTAACTGCTACACCGAAGTGAAAGGCTTTAACAACGAATGGGCTATGCAGAATTCAGAGAATATCTACACCACCATTCAAAACATCATCAAAGAATCCAAAGCAACCAATACACCAACTTACCTTGTGGCCAACCGCATTGCTGAGCGTCGTATTGAAGCTATCGGAAAAATTAAACGCTTTATCTGATCAATTTTAAATACAACGTTCTTTCCACAGAAAATTTATGTTAAACAGAAGACATCTTAGGATCAAAGTCCTGCAGGCGCTCTACTCCTGGTTTCAGGGTAGCGATGGAGAATACGGCAAAGCCGAAAAAGAGTTGATGAGGAATATTGAAAGGATCTATGATCTTTATGTGCTTTATCTTCTGGTTTTGGTCGACATGCAACTCATGGCCGAAAACAAAATTGAAGACGGAAAAAAGAAAAAGCTTCCCACCAAAGCAGATCTGGAACCGAACATGAAGTTTGTGGAGAATAAAATTTTATGTCTGCTCCGCGATAATAAATCGCTGCAGGCCGAAGCGCATAAACGAAAATTGAGCTGGGCTTCTGAACAGGACATGCTCAAGAAAATTTTTAATGAACTGCGCACTTCAGAAGAATATGCGAAATACATGACGGATCCGGGTCGTTCGTTCGAAGAGGGTCAGGATTTTATTATGGCTTTTTTCAAAGACAAAATTGCCAATGG
>JAIBBF010000094.1 GCA_019694795.1 Flavobacteriales bacterium
CCGGAGCAATGTCCCAATTGCGGCGCACAACAGGAACAAGTCTCTCAACATTCCATATGCAGCAATTGCGGAACCAAAGTAAATGCGGGTCAATTTAACTGGGTACTGAGCGATATAACGCAAGATGAAGCGTACAAAGGAAATTAAATCCCTACACCAATTACGCACACATCATCGATCTGTTCAAGATCACCTCTCCACCCTTCGAACATGCGGTCGAGAATGTATTTTTGCTCCTGCATTGGGCGGTGACAATTATCCAGCAATAAATCGCGGAAGGTGTTGTACTTTAATTTTTTTCCGTGCGGACCACCAAATTGATCGGCATATCCATCCGAGAACAAATACAGTTTATCATTCGGGAAAAGAGATAACTCTTTATTGGTAAAACGGAAATCATCTTCACCCACAAAATTTCCAATCGGTTTTTTATCCGCTTTAATTTCAATCACCTCATTATTGCGCACAATAAAAATCGGATTGTTAGCCCCCGCATATTCAAGCGTGTTGGTATCAAGATCAATACTGCAAATAGACAAATCCATACCATCACGGATTTTACTTTCGTCGACCCTTTGCTTAAGTGTAACTGAAATAATTTTATTTAAGCGGTTCAAAATTTCGGCAGGTTGGGTTACGCCATATTCGTTTACAATCTGGTTTAATCCGTTGTATCCAATAATACTCATAAATGCACCCGGTACACCATGTCCGGTACAATCTACTACTGCAAACAATATTTTATTTCCTTTTTTCTCCAGCCAGTAGAAATCTCCCGATACAATATCCTTCGGCTTATAGAGCACAAATGAATTTTGCAGATGAAGTTTAAACACATCTTCGGGAGGCAATATCGCTTCCTGAATACGTTTAGCATAAACGATACTATCGGTAATGTGTTTGTTTTTCTCCTCAATAACTTCTTTTTGTTTTACCACCTCAGCTGTGCGCTCGCGTACTTTATCTTCCATGCTGGCATACAGTGTGGCATTATCTAATGCAATCGCTACTGAGGCTGCCAGATTACGCAGAATGTCCAAATGATATTCCGAGTACGCATTTTTCGCATAGGTCTGAACCGTGATAACCCCTACTGCCTTTTCTTTAGTGATTAACGGAATATAAATAATGGAAGTGGAATCTTTACCTGAAACAGGTTGTTGTACACCGGAAATATAGTGTACATATTCCTCCATGTAATTATTGATAAATATTTCTTTACGGTTTCTGAAACACCAAACTGCTAAACGATTCGGATCTTCTACATTGTAGAAAAAGTCCTCCATACGCTGACCGTTCTCGATAAATCCGGGCATCAAAATGCGTTGTTTATCTTCCTCATAAATTCCGATACCGAAACAGGTGGCATCCATTAATGAATTTACGTTTTCGTAAACACGACCAATAATGGTTTCAATATCGAGCGATGCGCTGATGTCTTTTTGAATCTGACTTAAAAGTCGAGTATTTTCATAAGCGGTTCGGATCTCCTCGGTGCGTTCACGAACTTTTTCTTCCAGACCTTCATATAAACTTGCATTCTCCAAAGCAATGGCGACATAAACCGCCAGATTTTTAAGAATATTTAAATGGTATTCGGTATAAGCGTTTTTCTCAAAGCTTTGTGCAGTAATAACACCAATCTTTTTGCCTTTCGATTTAAGTGGTACGTACAAAACAGAAACCGGAGCACGGCCTGTTATGGGAGCCAGTGTTGGACCAACGTATTGTTCTATCTCCGCAGCAAAATCTTTAATTACAATTTCAGCTTCCTTGTTAAAGCAGTAACAGGTTAATCGTCCGCTATCACTTGCATTATAAATCACTTCTTCAGATAAGCCTTCTTCAATATAACCAGGGAATACAATGGTATTATTATGTTCCTGGTATAAGCCAATTCCAAACGAAGGTGCATCCATTATGGTGTTCAATAAATCAAACACTTTTTGATTGATGGATTCAACACTTAATGAAGAAGTAATTTCTCTTCCGATTTTAGAAAGCAATTCGGTATTGCGGTGATTCTTCTCAATTTCTTCTTTCTGCAATACCACCTCCTTCGTGCGTTCTTTTACACGATCTTCCATGCTCTGGTAGAGTTTGGCATTCTCCATGGCAATGGCAACGGGAACCGATAAATTCCTTAAAATATCGAGTTGATATTCGGTATATGCATTTAATGAAAAGCTTTGTACTGTAATTGCACCAATGATGCGATCCTGAACAAACAAAGGAACGTAAATGATCGACATGGCATCTTTTCCTACCACGGGCGAAATTTTTCCTTTCAGGAATTCGGAATACTGGACTTCGTAATTAGAAATAAATATTTCCTTTTTATTTCGAATACACCAGCTCACCAATCGTTCTTCGTTAATGTCGATGTAAACTTCCGGTAATCGGGTTCCGTTTTCAATAAATCCCGGAACTCGAATTCGTCCGTTTTCTTCGAGAATAAAAATTCCAAAACCGGCAGCATCCATTAGTTGATTCACATTTTCGTGAACCTTACCCAGAATGCTTTCCATATCGAGCGATGAAGAAATCTCTCTGGAAATTTCTCCCAATAAGCGGGTGTTTTCGTATGCAGTTCTGATTTCTTCGGTGCGTTCGATAACTTTCTCCTCCATGTCGCGATACAAATTCGCGTTTTCCAATGCGCTGCCAATATGAATGGCCAGATTGCGGATCAGGTCCACATGGTACACCGTATAGGCATTGGGAGAAAAGGACTGTACCGACATTACACCAATGGTTCTTCCTTTGGAAAGCAAAGGAATATAAATCAGCGAAACCGGATTTTCACCTTCAACCGGTGTATAATCCTGCTCAACATATTTTTTGTATTCGAGGTTCCAGTCGTTAATAATAAACTCGCGGCTTTCGAAAAAACAACGTGTTGCAATGCGTGGGGTGTCGGATAAATCAAACGAAAACGGAGGAAGCTTTTGTCCTTTTTCCATCACACATGGGTGATACAAATCGTTTTCTTCTTTCCGGTAAACACCAATACCAAAAGCATCGGCATCCATCAGTTTATTGATCCGGTTGTAAACAATGGTTATGATTTCATCTACCGAAAGCGTAGAAGAAATTTCTTTTCCGATTTCACTCAGCAAATGCGTGTTTTCGAACATGCGTTCTACTTCTTCCTTTTGTTTTACCAATTCGGAAGTACGCTCGGTAACTTTTGCTTCCATGTTTTCATACAGATTCGCATTTTCCAATGCAATTGCTGTATAAGAGCCGAGTGTTTTTAGAATGTCGACATGATAAGGCTGGTACGCAAACTTTTTAAAGCTCTGAACGGTAATTACACCAATAACCCGCTCCTCAATCATCATCGGGAAGAAGATCAGTGAATGAGGCATTTCTCCGGAGGGGACCACAATTTTTTTGGTGTATTTGTGGTATTCGTTCATGTTATCATTCAGAAAAACAACTTCTCTGTTCTTCACACACCATACCGAATAATTATCATCATTATCCATCGAAACGCTTAACACTTCGGGATACACTTCTCCGTTTTCTACTTCGAATTTGTAATCGATCACGTTGGCTTCGGGACGATAAATCCGCACACCGAAACATTCTGCCGGCATCAGTTTGTTTACGTTTTCGTAGAGCTGACGGAAAATGGATTCGAGATCGAGTGTAGAAGTAATTTGTTGTCCGATTTCCGACAACAACTGTGTGTTATAATACGAACGTTCAATTTCCTCTTTCTGGCGAATAACCTCTGCCGAACGTTCCTGAACAGCCGCTTCAAGGTTTTCATACAATCGTGCATTCTCTAAAGCAATACCAGCATAAACAGCAAGATTGCGGAGAAGATTTACATGATATTCGGAATAGGAGTTCTTTTGAAAACTTTGCACCGTAATTACCCCGATTTTTTTATCCTGCACTTTAATCGGCAGGTACATCAACGAGGTAACATGCCGGCCTGCTTTGGGAGCCACTTTTACGGGGACATGCAAATGCAATTCCTGCTCAAGATCGCGGATTAAAATTTCTTTTTCCTGCACAAAACAAACCGGTGCCAATCGGTTAAGGTCATTTACATCATACTCCGCATGCAGCAAATTTCCGTCCTCAATATATCCCGGAAAGATGATGTGATTTTTTTTCTCATCGTAAATACCAATACCAAACGAAGGAGCGTCCATCATGGTGACCAGCGATTCGTAGATGGTGGTATTAATTTCCTCTACCGATAATGAAGAGGTGATTTTTTGTCCAAGCGTACTCAATAAAATCACATCGTGATAAACCGCTTCGAGTTCTTTATTTTTATTTTGAAGAAGTTCTTTTTCCTTCTCCATTTTTTCCATGCGGAATTGCATTTCAACCGAACGTTGTTTCAGCGATTGGCGAACGGAAAAATAATCTTCTTTTATGCGGTAATGGTCCTTCAGATGAATAATCTGCTGATGAACATCGCCGTTTCTCTCATACCATTGCGATAATGCCCAATGGGTTTTATACAATACTTCTTTTGCATCTACTGCTTCCGAAACCTGTAATGCATCTTGCAAATAACACAAAGCCGATTCCATTTGTCCCTGTGCCAAAAACAATTCACCAATGTGCAACAAGGCTTCTGCTTCACCGGCACGGAATCCCATTTCCCTGCGCAACGTAAGTGCATCTTGCAAGTAAGGTAAAGCCTTGGAAAAATCGCCGAGTTTAAACCAGGACATTCCTATACCATCCAGTGTATACGATTGTACCTGCTTAACATTTAGCTTACGCGCAAATTCTAATCCTTCTGTTTTGGTTTTAATGGCCGATTCGTATTCGCCCAAATTGAAATAGGCAGTACCGAGACCATCGAGCACCTTGGCAAGAATTTGTTCATCTTTAATTTCTTTGGCAATGGTATAGGCCTCTTTCAAATGCTCTACCGCTTTTTCATTCTCACCGGTAGAATAATAAACAGTACCCATTCCATTTAACGCATTCGCCTTTCCTGCAATGTCATTTACGTTATCAGAAATAGAATAACAATCGTGCAGGTATTTTAATGCGTTTTCGAAATCGGATAAATAATAAAACACAACAAAAATGTTGTACAACACTACCGCCACTTCTTTCTCTTCACCCAGTGATGAAAATAATCGTTGTGCTTTGAAAGAAAATTCAAGTGAAGTTTCGTATTCGCCTAACCAGGCTTTACACGCGCCCAAACTTTTACACGCTTGTGCTTTCCCCAATGCATAATTTAATCCTCCCGCAGCCTCCAACGCAACATTGGCCAATTCAACACCCCTTTTCGGATCTGTACGATTAATACGCCAGGCCTCCTGATTCAGGTGGTCTATTTCAGCGATGGATTGTGGCAACACAACTTCTTTCAGCGGGTTCATAGGGATGGGGAAGATGGTGAAAAAAGCCGACGTGTGCAAGAGGGAAAAGATCAAAATTGACTGAATGTACCGGCTATGTATGCAGATTGCATTAAATTTGCCGTATGGATTTTGAACTGGAGAAAAATTACCAGGAAGTGCTTAACTTTTTGGAGAAAGAATTAGGAGAAAAACCGGATATGACCGCCATTATTTTTTTGGTGGGACTCCAGGAGCTGGGCATGGGCTACCGTAAGTTTAGCAAACAGGAAAAAGTTGAAATTATGCATGTAGCCATTTGCTATCTGCTTAGTCCCTACGGCTATTACGAATTTATTGGTCGCGATGCCGACAACTGGCCTCATTTCGAGAGCAAAAAAAAACTGCCGTCACTCGATGGACGGCAGCAACAAACCCTGTTGAAGCAGGCGATTGTAGATTATTTTATTGAATCGAAACCGTAGCCTCGTTATTCTTTTCTTCTTCCACTTTAATGATTCCATCTCCGGTTAATCCGGCTTTGGTTGCAGTAATTTCCAATACTGCAAATCCAGCAGCACCGCGTTGATATAAATCATTGAAATTAAAAACGGCTTTACCATTACCATCGGTTTGCGTTTCGCGGTCAATTCTTCCGGAATTATAGCCGTAAGAATCGTAACCTACCACATTAACCAAGGCCCCTGGAACCGGAAGTCCGCCAGCATCTAAAACTGTAATCGTAGCCGTAGTATCGCCCGATTTTCCACAAGAAACAAAAGCGCTTACACCAACAATTAATGCAAAAGCGAGGAGTATGAATTTACGCATAGGTCTGATTTTTGTACTTTCGTATAAAGTATACTCTCAAAAATAGGGAAAGTTTCAATATGAAGCAAGTTATTCACATCTGTTTATTTCTGATTGGACTGAATATCAATCTGTTTGCCCAATCACAAAGCTCAAATGGGCCGGTAAAAATTAAAATTGAGACCACTTTAGGCAACATGGTGGCGGTTTTGTACGACGATACCCCGCTGCATCGCGACAATTTCGTGAAGAACATCAAGGAAGGGGTTTACAAAGATTTGCTCTTTCACCGGGTGATAAAAGAGTTTATGATTCAGGGTGGAGATCCGGATTCGAAAAATGCACCGGCAGAAAAAGTTTTAGGAAACGGCAGTTTGGGCTACACCATTCCGGCTGAGTTTAAAACCAATCATTACCACAAAAAAGGAGTGCTGGCCATGGCACGTCAGGGTGATGATGTGAATCCGAAAAAAGAATCCTCTTCTTGTCAGTTTTACATTGTACATGGAAAAGTTTTTGAGGACAATGTGCTGACCATGATGGAAGACCGTTTTAATCAGCAAACACGCAATCAGATTTTCAATGAATTTTTAATGAAAACTGAGAATGCGGAATGGTTGAAAAAAGCACAGGATGC
>JAIBBF010000095.1 GCA_019694795.1 Flavobacteriales bacterium
CGCAGGTATTGAATACGCGAAAATTTAAAATCACCGATAAAGGTGTTATCAAACAAACATCCGGCGATCCCATTGCATTCCGGTGGATGGGTAAATCCTATGGTTTATAAAACGACAAAAGGCTGTTCATTGAACAGCCTTTTTTGTTGTTGATCTTTCAATCAATACTCGTCTTCGTTAAAGAAGAAATCCTCTTTGGATGGATAGTCGGGCCAAATCTCCTCAATGCTTTCATAAATTTCCCCTTCATCTTCCATCTCCTGTAGGTTTTCCACGACTTCCATCGGGGCTCCTGCGCGTAGGGCATAATCGATCAGCTCATCGCGTGTTGCAGGCCATGGAGCGTCTTCCAGATAAGATGCTAATTCAAGAGTCCAGTACATAATTGCTCCTTTCTTGTTGATTTTTGAAAACTTACGCGAAAATATATTTTTTGTTATACAAACAGCCCGAAAAAAAACAGGGACTTATAATCATATAAATCCCTGATTAGTAGTTTAATCTATAGTTTTTTCACATTCTTGGGCTCCAGGGACTTTCCTCTGCATGGTTATCCAGGCTCAATTTTCGTGATAAAACGAAAAGATAATCGGAAAGTCGGTTGAGGTATTGGAGCACAATGGCGGGTACTTCTTCGTGTTGCGAAAGCTCTACGCCAATCCGTTCGGCCCTACGGCAGACGCATCTCGCCACGTGTGAAAAAGATACGGAGGGATGTCCGCCGGGAAGAACAAATGATTTCATTGGCTCCAGACTTTCTTCCATTTTGTCAATACCAATTTCCAGAAATTCAATATCTGTATCTTTCAATTCAGGAATTTTCATTTTCGATTTCCCGGGTTCACTGGCAAGAATGGCACCAATGGTGAAAAGACGATCCTGAATTTCGAGCAGCGTGCTTTTATGTGTTCCGGCACTGTCGTGATCGCGCAAAACGCCAATCCAGGAATTTAATTCATCCACCGTGCCATAGGCTTCAATACGCAGATTCGATTTTAAAACGCGCGATCCCCCAATGAGAGAGGTTTGTCCTTTATCGCCGGTTTTCGTGTAAATTTTCATACGGTTGAAATTGTTGATGCAAAATAAAATTAATTCCAGAGGAACTGAAATCAGAACTGAATAACATAATGTTCCTTTTTCGATTCTTTACGGAAGAATACTATGCCTTGAAAAAATAAATCGATGGATAAACTCACACGCTCATCCTGAATGATTTCATTCCATGCTTTTTCCATTTCTTCCGACCAATGGATATCATCAAAAACAATAAAAGTGTCGTTTTGTTGTACTTCGGCAACCTGATTAAAATAACGCATCGTAGGTTCGTATTGGTGGTTGCCGTCAATAATCACCATTCCGGGATGCCCGATTTGTTTTAAAACGATAGTTAATTGCTCATCGAAATTCCCCTCTATGGCACGAATGTTTTCACCACCGTGGTGATGGAAAAGCTGCATGGCATAGTGATGAATGGCAGGACTTCCTTCTATGGTATAAACTGGAATGGAAGTATGTGCAGAGGATAAATACAGTGTTGTAATGCCCAATGAAGTTCCGAGTTCAATTACATTTTCCGGTTTCATACGCATCACCAAACGGTGCATTAATTGGGCTTGTTTCCGGGGCATCAGGGAGTTTTTTGCTATGGAAGAAATTTTTCGTTGCGATTGTTTCATCTTTTTACTTCCCGCACCGAGATCTACCACATCAATTTCTTTGTGATCGCGGAGGAGTTGGTGACGAATCTCTTCTATTTTATCATAGGCATAATAATTCCCTTTGTCGCGCAATACTTCTTCAATAAAAGCGAACAAAAACGGAGAGTGAACGGCATAGCGGGTTTTTGCCGTAAATCGGTACTTGATGTATTTCCAAAAAAGTATTAAGTTTCGCAAAAGATTCAATTTAATGAGAATGCTTATCCTGTTGCCTTTTGCAATAATACTAAGTAATTGCGCATTGGCACAGCAAAACAAAAAGAAGATGGAAAATCCGGTTATTTTGGTGATTCATGGCGGAGCAGGTACAATACTGAAAGAGAATATGTCGCCCGAAAAAGAAAAAGCCTACACCGATAAACTCAGCGAAGCGTTGCGTGAAGGATATAAGGTCTTGCAGGACAGTGGTACTTCTCTTCAAGCGGTGCAAGCTGCCATTATGGTGATGGAGGATAGTCCGCTGTTTAATGCAGGAAAAGGATCGGTGTTTACCAATGACGAAAAAATTGAAATGGATGCTGCCATTATGAATGGCGAAAATTTAAAGGCGGGTGCGGTTACCGGTGTTCGCACAGTGAAAAATCCGATAAAGGCGGCCTATGCGGTGATGACCCATAGCGAACATGTAATGCTCGTTGGTGAAGGAGCGGATGTTTTTGCTGGAAAAAACGGATGCGAAATAGTAGATACGTCGTATTTTTTCGATCAGAACAGATTTAATCAATTACAGAAAGTAAAAGAACAGGAAAAAGCGGTATTGGACCACGATGGCGAACATGGAATGCATGTAGATAGTTCGGCCATTGAATTTAATGTCGATTTAAATCCCGATAAAAAATATGGCACGGTGGGAGCAGTGGCATTGGATGTGTATGGAAATCTTGCTGCAGGGACATCTACTGGTGGAATGACCAATAAGCGTTACGGCAGAGTAGGAGATGCACCCATTATTGGAGCAGGCACTTATGCGAATAACACAACATGCGCCATTTCCTGCACCGGACACGGCGAATTTTTTATTCGTAATGTGGTGGCCTATGATGTTTCTGCATTGATGGAATACAAAAATTATTCATTGCAAAAAGCAGCTCATTATGTGGTGCAGGAAAAACTCGAATCACAAGGTGGAAAAGGTGGATTGATTGGCCTGGATAAACATGGAAACTATGTAATGGAATTTAATACTCCGGGAATGTATCGCGGAGTTATTCGTAAGGATGGAACCATAGAAGTGGGGATTTACAAATGAGAAATCCATTGATCAAAAAAATATTTTTATTGCTTGGTCCAATCCTCGCATTGCTGGTATATGGATTAATGACTTCCAATGGAAGTGATTCGCTACCCTCTAAAGCCGCTGCATTATTGGTATGGATGGCTGTTTGGTGGGTAAGTGAAGCTGTTAATCTTTATGTCACCTCACTTTTGCCCATTATCTTTTTACCACTCACCGGTGTGATGAAAATGGAAGATGTTGCACCAAATTATATGAATGAGGTCATCTTTCTTTTCATAGGCGGATTTTTATTTGCTTACGCATTGGAAAAATGGAATTTGCATAACAGAATTGCGCTGAATATTATTTTAAAGACGGGTAAAACACCATCCTCGGTTTTGTTCGGCGTTATGTTTTCTGCTTATTTTATTTCCATGTGGATTAACAATACGGCAACAACAGCCATGTTGATTCCCGCTGTGCTGGCTATTTCCGGACAAATCAGTAAAGAAGATAACGAGCATGGCATTGCAGCTCCATTGCTCATCGGATTAGCCTTTTCAGCTTCCATAGGCGGAATGGCGACATTTATCGGAACGGCGCCCAATATGATTTTTCTGAAAGAATATACAGCCGCATTTCCCGATGGAACACCAATAAGTTTTGCCAGCTGGATGGCCTTTGGTGTACCGGTTAGTTTTTTATTGTTTCTCGGATGCTTTTATGTTTTAAAATGGCAATACCGAAAATTATTCACTTCGCAGAATATTGATTTATCCCAGTGTAAAAAAGATCTGGAAAATTTGGGTCCACTTCGCTATGAAGAAAAATGGATGATCTTCTTTTTTGTTTTATCCTTTTTAGGATGGTTCTTTTTAAAAGAAATAAAAATCGGATCGCTGGTTATTCCTTCCTGGACCAACATCTTTTCTTTACCACCGAAAATGGTGACGGAATCGACCGTTGCCATGTTCATCGTTTTTGTTTTGTTTTTTATTCCTTCAAAAAATAAAGCTGATCGATTAATTACCTGGAAAGAAGTGAAAAAATTGCCTGTTGGAATTATTTTTCTATTTGGTGGCGGATTTGCATTGTCCAAAGCCGTTGATGTAACTGAGTTGGATTTATCGATGGCCTCATTACTCTCCAATTGGGCATCAATTTCGCCATGGTTGCTGGTCTTATTACTGGTTATTTTCATGACTGTCCTTTCCGAATTCGCCTCTAATACGGCATCACTTCAGTTGGTTTTTCCGGTTTTGGTTACTTTCGTTGGACATTTATCTGCCGATCCACTTGTTGTTCTTATTCCTGTTACACTTGCTGCTTCTTGCGGGTTTATGTTACCAATTGCTACACCACCGAATACCATTGTTTTCGGAAGTGAAAAGATTACCAGTTCACAAATGATTCGTGCAGGTTTTTGGGTGGATATTTTGGGAATTACAATCATCACTCTTATCTCCATGACTCTGTTGCAGTGGATGTTAGGCTAAATGTGATTTTTGTCGCTTTTTACTTATTCAATTTCTCCTATATTTGTTTTGTGAATATATTCCTCAGGATATTTCTTTTTGTAGCAAGTTCCATTGTGTTGTTGCACAATCTACTTCCGCATAATCACCATTATGAGGAGAAGGAAATGACCGTTATTCATGAATTTGAAACGGATCAGGATGATATTCTCGATCCATTTTGGTTAGCTTTCCACAATGATGCAGGTTCTAATCTGGAGCATATTTTACCATCTACTCCTGCGGTTCATTTAGATTTTACACCGGAAAATATTTTGCTTCCGGATTTCAATTTTCACCTTGCTTTTCCTCTTGTTGAAAAAAGTGTAACTGCTCAAACAGTTTATAAAGCATTTTATTTCAACCCTTATTTTTGGGAATCCTCTACACTTCGCGGTCCCCCCGCTTGTTGATTTTTTGTCCTCCGGTATTCCGGAATGAATCAACTCATTCAATCAATCATTAATTATTTTTTATGTTCGAAAAGATCATTTCTTTTTCGATTCGCAATACGTTAATTGTCTTTATCATGGTGCTGGCATTAATCATTGCCGGTGTATGGTCGCTACAACATATTGCAATCGATGCTGTACCTGATATTACCAATAATCAGGTACAGGTAGTAACAACTTCACCCACACTCGCTCCCCAGGAAATTGAACAGGTCATCACCTTTCCGCTGGAAAGTAAACTGATGAATTTGCCGGGAGTTGAAGAGGTGAGGTCCATTTCCCGCTTCGGATTATCGGTGGTTACCGTTGTATTCGAAGAACATGTTCCCACCTTACAGGCACGCCAGTTGGTGAAGGAACAAATCGATGCTGCAGCTGCAGATATTCCATCTACATTAGGTAGTCCGGAACTTATGCCGATTACTACCGGACTGGGTGAAATTTACCAATATGTTTTGCGCGTAAAGCCCGGATATGAGCATTTGTACGACGATATGGAATTGCGTACCATTCAGGACTGGATTGTAAAACGTCAGCTTGCAGGAACAAAAGGGATTATTGAAATCAGTTCATTTGGCGGTAGAGTAAAACAATATGAAGTTTCTGTAGATCCTAAATTATTACGTCAGAATAATGTAAGCATTTCCGATGTATTCGACGCATTGGAAAAAAACAATGAAAACAGCGGTGGTAGTTATGTAGAGCGAAACCAATATGCGTATTATATCCGAAGCGAAGGTCGTGTACGGACGAAAGAGGATATTGAAAATATCGTTATTCGTAAATCCGGAAATGTTCCTCTGTTGATCCGCGATGTAGCCAAAGTAAATCTTGGTTCGCCTAACCGTTATGGAGCAATGACCATGGATGGTAAAGGAGAAGTGGTAGGAGGAATTACCCTGATGTTAAAAGGTGCGAATTCTTCTTATGCTATACGGAATGTACATGAAAGGGTAAAGAAAATCGCATCATCCTTGCCGGAAGGAATTGAAATTTATCCCTATATGGATCGCTCTGTATTGGTTGCTAAAACCAGTTCTACCGTTACAAAAAATCTGATTGAGGGTGGACTCATTGTCATTTTCGTTTTAGTTGTGCTACTCGGGAATTTTCGCGCAGGATTTATTGTGGCTTCTGTTATTCCACTCGCTATGCTGTTTGCATTGATCCTGATGTATGCTTTTGGTGTATCGGCTAATTTGATGTCGCTCGGTGCAATCGATTTCGGTATTGTGGTGGACGGAGCAGTTATTATTGTAGAAAGTGTACTGCATGTATTGCATGAAAATTATGCCGGTAAAAAATTATCGAAAGATGAAATGGGTGATGTAGTAAATAAATCTTCTCACCAGATCATTCAAAGTGCAGCATTTGGCGTCCTGATTATTTTGATTGTTTTTGTACCGATCATGACGCTTACCGGCATAGAAGGAAAGATGTTTAAACCAATGGCGCAAACAGTGAGTTTCGCGTTAATGGGTGCTTTGATTTTGAGTCTTACTTATGTACCAATGATGTCATCGCTGTTCTTAAAGCGACATATACATAATCACGTTTCAATTAGCGACCGGATTGTGAATTTCTTCAAACGGATTTATACTCCGGTTTTATCCAAAGCACTTCAATTTCCTAAAACCATATTGATGTTGGCCTTTTCCGGTTTCACAGCAGCGTTAATCCTTTTTAGTTTTATGGGTGGAGAATTTATTCCAACCCTCGAGGAAGGAGATTTGGCAATGCAAATGACCCTTAAGCCTGGAAGTTCCTTACAGGAGAGTATTCGTGCAACCAATATGGCCGAAAAAATTCTTCTTGAAAATTTCCCTGAAGTAAAACATGTGGTCGCAAAAATTGGAAC
>JAIBBF010000096.1 GCA_019694795.1 Flavobacteriales bacterium
AATGCGGATGAACACAATAATATTTTTCAGCCGGTGGTTCGCAATCTTGCCACGTATGAATTCTGGATTTTCAATCGCTGGGGAGAGGTGATTTTTCATTCTACCAATCCCAATGAAGGCTGGAATGGCACATTTAAAAATGTGATGTGTTTGAATGATGTTTATGTGTGGAAGATTGAATATTCCGATTACATAGAGCCCGATATTTATAAAGTGAAAATGGGACATGTCACCCTGGTGAAATAAACTTTGCTTATTTTTGACGAAATACTTTCCTCTTGCCAATTTTTAGAATTTTTTCCGTCTTTATTTTTTTTGGCCTGCTACATGCGGTCCATGCACAATCGAGTTTATTGAATCTGTCCGACTCCCTCTACTTCAGTGATCCGGATTCTTCATTTATTCTTTGTGAAAAAGCCATGGCGGATCCTTCGCTTCGCAGCAATGAAATTGAAATGGCAAGAGCGCATCGTTACAAGGCTCGTTATTATTTATTAAAAACGCGGTACGATGAAGCCAATGAAGAACTGACGCTTGCAGAAGAAATTTATTTACGAAAAAACAATGTTGGTGGTCAAGCCGATGTTTTACGTTTGCGCGCTATTTTATACGGACGGTTAAATAATCCCGTAGCAGAAACAGCCGCTATTAAGAAGGCCATTGAATTGTATCGTTCTATCGATGATCATAAGGGAATGATTCGTGTTCTGTTTAATTATTCGCTGGATGCTGCTCATCGCAGAGATACTTCTGAAGCGCGTTGGGCATTGGATGAATTGTTTTTGCTGGAGAGCTGGATGAAAGATTCGGATTTGTATTTTCTTTTTCAAAATCAGGGATTGTATTTTCTGGCATGCGATAAAGCGAAAGATGCCTTGCCCTGGTTCGAAAAAGCGATTGTAGTAGCGAAGGATCTTGACATGAAGGATAGTTATTCCACCGGTACGATGTTATTGGGACGCACCTATCGTTTGTTAGGTCAATCTGCAAAAGCAAAACAATACCTGGAAGAAAGTGTTTCATTTTCATTGGCGAATCATCTCGATTATGAGCGCAGTGAAGCATTGGAAGAGATGGTGGAGTTGTATAAAAGCCTGAATGATTTTAAAAATGCATTTTATACATTAAATAAACTGGTTGCGCTCAATGATACGCTTTACAATTTCGAGCGTATTAACCGCATCAATGATCTGGAGAAGAAAGTGATGCTGGGTAGAAAAGAAAAGGAGCTGGCAGAAAGTAAAATTGAAACAGCCGAACAAAAATTACATGCCGAAGAGGCGCGCCGTGAAGTTGGTTTTTTATGGTTTGTTATTTCTGTTGTACTGCTTGCTGCCGGTTTTAGTTTGTATTTGTATTACCGCACCAAGGGATTAAAGGATAAAATTCTCTATCAGTCGAAAGAATTAAAATTAAAACACGAAGAAGTCAGCGAAGCCTACCGCAACATTACCGATTCCATTCGCTATGCAAAACGTATTCAGGATGCGATTCTACCTTCTAACCGTATTGTAAAAGAATACCTGAAACAATCCTTTGTTTTGTACAAACCAAAAGATATTGTAGCCGGAGATTTTTACTGGATGGAGCAAATGAAAAATGAGCAGGGTGATTCGCTGATTATGTATGCGGTTTGCGATTGTACCGGACATGGTGTTCCCGGCGCTATGGTGAGTGTTTTAGGTTATAATGCCATCAACAGAGCCGTGCGTGAATTTTCGTTATGGAAACCGAATGAAGTATTGAATAAAGTAAATGAATTGGTAGAAGACACCTTTTCTAAAAGTGATGATCAGGTTTCGGATGGAATGGATGTTTCATTTTGTGTGCTGGATCTCGATAATCAAAAACTTTATTGGTCGGGCGCCAATAATCCTTTACTGATTGTGCGTGAAAAAGAATTACTGAGTTTTGCAGGCGACAAACAACCGATTGGACGTTTTGACCATAAATTCCCGTTTACACTGCACGAAATTGAACTGAAGCCGAAAGATTGTATCTATATATTTTCCGATGGATTTGCCGATCAGTTTGGCGGGGAGTCGGGCAAAAAAATGAAGCAATCGCGATTTAAAGAACTTTTGCTCGACGGTTGCAGTTATTCCATGGAGGAACAACGTCAACGTTTAAGTATAGAGTTCGACCGATGGAGAGGAGTGCTTGAGCAGATTGACGATGTGTGTGTAATCGGTGTAAGAATTTAAAGCAATTCTTCTTTTTTCATTCCTAACCACTCCAGCGCTGAGCCGCTAAGCATCATTTCTTTTTCGGCATCATTGTATTTCGAATCGCGGATCAGTTTTCCAGGTTGTAATTCTCCCAATGGAAAAGGATAATCGGTTCCCATAGCAATTTTCTCTGGACCGAACATGTCCACTACAAAATCCAGCATTTTTTCATCGTGTACCAGGGAGTCGATCCAGAATTTACGCAGATAATTGCGGGGTGGAACGTGGTTGTCGATGGCGCATAAATCGGGACGCACATCAAATCCGTGTTGTATGCGGCCAATGGTAGAAGGGAACGATCCTCCTCCATGTGCAAAGGCAACGCGTAATTGCGGCAGACGCTCAAAAATTCCGCCGAATATAAGTGAACAAATAGCACGTGAAGTTTCAGCAGGCATTCCTACCAGCCAGGGCAACCAATAGCGTTGAATCTGACTTTCGCCCATCATATCCCAGGGATGAATGAATAAGCAAAGATCGAGTTCCTGACATTTTTCGAATATGGGGAAAAATTGTGCTTCACTCAGATTTAATCCGTTGATGTTGGTTCCAATCTGAATTCCTTTTAATCCAATTTCTTTGCAACGGATTAATTCTTTAACGGCAAGAGCTGTGTCCTGCATCGGTAATGTACCGAGACCAACAAATCGTTTTGGATAACGTTTAACTACGTCGGCAATATGATCGTTGAGGAACACAGATGTTTCCAAACAATGTTCCGGTTTTGCCCAATAATGAAACATCACCGGTACGGTGGAAATAACCTGCACATCTACAATTTGATCGTCGCATTCCTGCATTCTCTTTTCTGCACTCCAGCAATTGTCTTCGATTTCACGAAAGAATTTATCGTCCTTCATCATTCTCGCGCAGCAAGGTTTATGATGATCCAGATGAATAAATCCGCCATAACCAAAACGCTCTTTCCAATTGGGAATGTGTTCGGGTAAAATATGGGTGTGAATATCGATGGTGAAATAGCGCGCCACTACGAATTAATTTTCGTGATCAGTAAATCGTTCATCCACTTCCATTACATGTCCGCAACTTTTGCAGGTGCGTAAATCTTCCGACATGTAGAACTCCCTGAATGTGGGAAGAAAATCTTTTTCTATGCTGCGTAATTTAAATCGCTTATCGAATAATTTGTGATTGCATTTATCGCAAAACCACATGAGACCATCATTCTCGTTTTCTCTTCGCTTACGTTCAATCACCAATCCAACTGTGTTTGCCGGACGAATCGGTGAATGGGGAATATTCGGAGGTAACAAAAATATTTCACCTTCTTTGATGGGGACTTCCACAGCTTTTCCGTCGATTTGAACTTTTACCAAAACATCTCCTTCAATCTGATAAAAGAATTCTTCACTCTCGTTAAAGTGATAATCTTTTCTGGCGTTGGGACCACCAACTACCATTACGATGAATTCAGTGTCCTGATAAATCACCTTATTATTCACCGGTGGTTTTAACAGATGGCGATTATCGTCGATCCATTGTTTGAAATTGAAAGGCATGATAACACTCATGGCAGAAGGATTTAGTTCATCATAAAAATAACAGTTTTTTCACTCTATAAACCGCTAAGAATTTTCTCTGGTGAAAAAATACTTTACATTCGTGATAAATACCTGATCATGAACATTGATTTACGTGGAAAAAAAGCCATGGTTTGCGGAAGCACCGATGGTATAGGCAAAGCCTCAGCGCTTGAATTGGCTTCGATGGGCGCATCGGTAATACTGGTGGCCCGTAATGAAGAAAAGCTGATTAAAACGAGAGATGAACTAAGCACATCGGCAGGTCAGGAACATCATTATATTGTTGCGGATTTTGATTTTCCTCCGGAATTAAAAATCAGAGTGGAAGATTTCATTGCTGAAAACGGACCGGTAAATATTTTGGTGAATAATACGGGCGGTCCTGCCGGAGGTCCTATTCTTGATGCCAAAAAGGAAGATTTTCTGCATGCCTTTAATGCACATTTAATTTGCAATCACATTTTGGTGCAATGTGTGGCTGAGGGAATGAAGGAAACCGGATACGGACGTATCATTAATATCATTTCCACTTCTGTTAAAGTTCCTCTTCACGGGTTAGGCGTATCGAACACCATTCGTGCTGCGGTGGCGAATTGGAGTAAGACGCTTGCGAATGAATTGGGTCGGTATGGAATTACGGTGAACAATGTTTTACCGGGAGCAACCATGACCAATCGTTTGGATAGCATCGCTAAGAAGCGCTCTGAGAAAAGTGGTAAAAGTCCCGAAGAAGTTTTAGCTGAAATGGCTGCAGAGGTTCCTATGTTACGTGTAGCACAGCCGCATGAAGTGGCCGCTGCCGTTGCTTTTTTAGCCTCTCCTGCTGCATCTTATATTAATGGAATTAATATTCCGGTAGACGGAGGCAGAACAGGCTCTTTATAATTTCTATTCACTTAGTTGAACTATAGAGGAGACCCCGTTCTCCTCTTTTTTTTACCGTTCCCTCAATCCTTTCTACCCCAGAATCAATACCTGGTCCCTTGCCGCAATAATACATACCCCTTCCTGTTTTTAGGCTAAAGAAGCGTTATGAACAGGAAATCCAATACTATTCCAAAGGGGATGTTCAGCATCGGAATGCTGATTGCATTATCGCTCACTCTTGTGGCATTTGAATGGACAAGTACTTCACCAAAACATGGTGATATCATCACTGCTGGTCATAGGATTGATATTGTCGACGAACCTATTCCTGTAGATCTACCGGAGCCACCAAAACCCAAGCATCAACCTCAGGAGCAAAAAAACGAAAGCAGTAAATCATCTAACGTTACCGAAATAGCAACGGAAATTACCAGCACTGAAAAAGAAGTGGAGGAATCGGTTGCAAAAATTACTGACGGAGAAAATGAAATCACTTTGGTATTTTCTGATACCACCGATAACATCATTGATGATGTAGATCCTGTGAATCCGGATGAGTTGGATACCAAACCTTATTTCCCGCATTGTAATCAAACCTCTTTTGCAGAACGATTTGAATGTTCTAAAAAGGAAATTAATTCCATTATCGTACGTAATATCCGAATTCCAAAAGATGTAAAAGAATCGCGTCGTAATCAGGAGGCATCGATTGTTTTTGTGGTGGACCGCAATGGAAATATTGGAGAAGTAACCGCCATCAACAAACGTAATCTGTCACCTTCCGTGATGGCAGAATGCGAGCGATTGATTCGCATGATTCCTACCATGGTTCCTGCTTCTAAAATGGGCAGACCTGTTCCTACTTATTTCCGAATTCCTATTTCATTTATAGTTGACTAATTCATCTTAAATCTTGTTGTTATGAATACGAAAAAAAATGAAAATGCAGAAATCCGCAACAAGAGAAGCGGATTGTTTCAACTGGGTCTTGTTTCTGCCATGGCAATTTGCCTGTGTGCATTTGAGTACACCACTTTCGAGAATAAAGAAGTATCAATTCGCGGAACTGTAATTCCGGATGAAATAATGGATGAGAAAGTGCTCGATATCGACCTGGAAATTCCAAAACCGAAAGAGCCGCAACCGGAACAGCGAAATGATAATCGTCCTGCAGGTCCCAGCAATGCGCCTTCTGCCGTTAATATTAATGTGGTCAATCACCCGGTGAGTCCCAATCAGAATTTGCCCAATATTGGAGATCCTACCGACTCCGTAGTAATTGGTGGAGGATTTACTGAGGATGTGATTGTAGAGGAAGATTTTACAATTGTAGAGGATATGCCTTATTGTGTAGAGTGTGCTTCTATAAAAGATAAGCAACAACGCGAACAGTGTACGCAGCAGAATATGTTTAAGACATTTAGTAAATACCTGAAGTATCCAGCATTTCCAAAAGAAAATAATATTTCTGGAACTGTTTTTGTTTCCTTCCGCATAAATAAAAACGGAAAAGTGGATGATGCACAAGTCATCCGTGGCGTTCAAAAGGACCTGGATGCAGAAGCATTACGTGTGGTAAATAAATTACCTGATATGATTCCCGGTCAACAACGTGGAAAGGCCGTAAATGTACGATACACGGTTCCCATTAAATTTACTTTACGCAATTAATAAGAGGTCCTTCGGGACCTTTTTTATGGCAGGATGATGAGTCGTTTTTCACTTGTGTTGCGAATGATTTTCCCAATAGCTGATAACTGATAGGTGGAAGAAAATTTTTCAGCTTCCGATTCGCTTACCGCTACCAGAAGTCCGCCGCTGGTTTGCGGATCACACAACAGCAGTAATGATTCACCCGAAATTCCTTCGGTGATCGACTGATAAGCGTTCCAGTTT
>JAIBBF010000097.1 GCA_019694795.1 Flavobacteriales bacterium
GCATAGGAACCATAAAAAGTGCCTCGAAAAGAATATGATTCACTGCCATTAATAGCTTTGTACAGCACTTCGGCTCTGGCAGAATCCTTGGCATCACCCAGGGTGTTGGCGTAATTCTGATTAAAACCATTCACAAAATCTGAACTATAATTCACGGGCCATAAACCTTTCCAGACTTTCATTTCGATATGAAATCCCAATTCGAATTTTTTGGAAAATAAACGGGCCGCATTTATTCCCAGCGATAAGTAAGTTCCTCTGCCTGCTGCAGTCACCGCACCATTTTCGCTCATCATAAAGTGAGCCGCCGGCATTAAAAATTTATTCTGTTGGATTGAATCATGTTGTAAAAATTCCCAATAGCGTTTTAAGGGTGATTGAGTTTGCCCCATGGCCAAATAGCACAGGAAAAAAATCAGGATTGCACTTAAGATTAAGCGACGCATACGGAAAGATACAAAAGAAAGGAACAGTTATGGAAGGGTTAGAAATAAAAACGGCGACCAGAATAATCCGATCGCCGTTTCCGCTTGCAAATTGACTCTCAACCGTCAATTTTTCGTTATGGTGAATTCAACGCGACGATTCATCGCTTTGCCTTCATCTGTTGCATTGTCGGCCACCGGACGTTCCATTCCGTAACCGGACGATTTTAATCTTGATTTGGAGATGCCTTTAGAAGTGAGGTAAGTTACCACTGCCGCAGCACGATCTGCCGATAATTTTTTATTGAGATCAGCAGAACCCACGTTGTCGGTGTGACCACTCACTTCAATTTCCATATTCGGATTTTCTTCCAGCACGCGCACCAGACGATCCAACTCTTGTGTCGATTTTCCATCGAGTGTTGCTTTACCGGTTTCAAAGAAGATGTTGTTCAAACGAATGGTAGAACCAACTTCAATCGGATAAAGAAGAATATCCATTTCAATTTCGCGGTACTCGCCTTTGGTATTGAGGTCGATATTGTTCGACTGCGCCACGAAGTTTTTAGCGGAACCTAAGAATGAATATTCAGATCCATACGGTAATACAATTTTGTATTCACCCGTGCTTGGATTGGTACGTGCAATACCACTTTGAGTGTTGTTGTTAATGGAGTTAAACGCAACATTTGCTTCGAGTGGTTCTTTGGTTTTCGCATTTAACACGCGACCTTTTACCAATACAACCGGATCAGGCTGAACTTCTTCTTTCAGTTTAATGCGAACGATATCCGATCCCATTCCTGCATGTTCGTACGATACTTTGTAAGCGTATTTACCTTGTGCATCGATGGTGTAGTAAGCATCCCATTTATCGGAGTTTACTTCGGGACCCATGTTAACAGGTGCCGACCAGTTTTGCCAGGTGTCATCCAGACGTTTTGCAACATAAATATCATTGTTACCGAGTCCACCCGAACGGTTCGATGAGAAGTAAAGTGTTACCCCATCCGAAGCGAGGAATGGCGACATTTCATTATCACTGGTGTTTACATTACCTAATTTTTTCGGACGCGTCCATGTTCCGTCATCTTTCAGATGCGATACATACAAATCGTACGATTCCGGATCTTTTTTCTCAGAGAAATATTGCACCAGATGTTTTCCGTCGTTCGATAATGAAGCACCGGCATAATCGCCCAGACACATTTCCTGGAATCCGTCGATCACCATCATTTCAGGAGAACTCCATCCATCTTTTGTACGGTAGGTGAGTGAATATCCTTTTCCTTTCATTTCACCATTTTTAAATGCACCCGAAATCATAATGGTGTTTTCATCCGGAGTAATACCTGCCATATAGTTATAACGAAGTTTATTAAACGGAGCACCAAGGTGAGTGGCAGGAGCATTCTCTACACCATTCGATACATCGGCCATCCACATATCCTGCGAATCATCTGTTCCGCTGGTATTGCGGATATCGTTGTTTCTCGAGTAGTAAATGGTTTTACCATCAGGAGAAACAATCGGATTTAATTCATCGAAAATGGTGTTCATGGTATTGTCGCGTTTTACCATGAGGTCTTTAACAGGTTCAGGTTTTTTCTTCACGCGGAAATTCCATGCTACAGAAAGTTGTGCACCAATATTGGAAACACCACTTTTTAAATCATTTAAATCGCCGGTGAAATTATTCGGAATAGATGTGTTGAGCCCACTGAAATCCTGTTTCATAAAATTGAGATTGAAATAAGGATTTATGGAAATCATCAATGGTAATTTTTCGCTGGGTTGATATTGGATGTAATATTTCCAGTAGATACCTGCGCTGAAATATTTCCCGTCGATTTTTTCATAATCACCTTTTGAACTTCCTACATCCAGGCGTTTTTGCAATGAACCCATCGTAGCGTTGAGTCCCCAGGTACGATAAAAATCAAATTTCCCTTTGTGTTTGTGATTCATTAATCCGAGTCCAATATAATTCCCCGCGTATTTTATCACCCGGGTGTACGAACCGCCACCTAAAATACCTTCGGCAGTTGCGCCACGGTGTGAAAAGGAAACATCGAGACCGGTTTTTTTACTCAGATATAATCCTCCGTATACACCAATCCCTTTATTCCAATGCATATTATTCATTAATGGATCCAGCATTACGGTGCTTCCATCAGGAGCTGTTTTAGAAGTGTTGGAATTGTATCCTTCAATCCATTTGTTTACACCGCGAAATCCGCCCCAGGCAATATCGTAACCGAGTCCGGCAAACATCGGCTGGAAGGCTTTCATGTTTTTGTAAGAGGTGCCTTCGGGAACACCATTCCAATCGGAAATGGCAGTCACATAAGGCGCCAGTTTATTATAGGTTGGTTCCGAAACGTACCACATTACTTCACGCACCCATTCATCTTTCATCCAGTTTAAACCACGGATTACTTTATTGGCCACCATGGCATCGATGGTTTTACCGGCATGATCGCGCGGAATTGAGGTAATGATGTTCATGAAAACATCCTTATTGTTTTCATCGATGAACTGACCCAAATACATTCCCAATTCCGAAGGAGACATGTTCTTGGCGGCTTTTACGCCCTCGTTTTTGGGATCGATACCAGGTTCGTTGTGCGGACTGTACCTTGAGCGGAATTCGCTGTAGGTCATTTGCGCCATACTGCTGCCTGCCATTACAAAAAAGAGCAGGAACAAGAGCGACTTGATGGGTGTTGAGCTGTTGAGTTTCATTTGAAGCTTAATTTTTATCAAAGGTGCAATCACTTCGTGATGAAGACACTACGTTAAACTTCGTATTTCTTAAAAAAAGCACCTAAAAACTTGCGTCACATGTGATTCAAATCCGTATTTTACCGTAGTAATTATGAAAAACAAAAGCATATGAAAATTGGAGTTATCGGCAGCGGAGTAGTGGCACAGGTACTGGCCAAAGGATTTTTCCGCGAAGGATATGATGTAATGATCGGTTCGCGCGATCCGAAAAAACTGGAAGCCTGGTTGCGGAACAATGAAGGAATCAAATCCGGATCCTTTGCCGATACTGCAGCATTTGGAGAATTAATTGTATTGGCCGTTAAAGGAACCATTGCCGATAAGGCACTCGAATTATGCGGAAGAGAAGAAATAAAAGGGAAGATTATTATCGATACCACCAATCCCATTGCCGAAGAAGCACCGGAAAACGGAGTGTTGAAATTTTTTACGGGTCCCAATTCTTCACTTATGGAAAAACTGCAACAGGATTTTCCCGATGCACGATTTGTAAAAGCATTTAATTCCATTGGAAATGCGCACATGGTTCATCCGAAATTCGGTAATGAAAAACTGAGTATGTTTTATTGCGGCAATGATGAAAATGCAAAAAAAGTAGTGAAGGATATTTTATATCAATTCGGATTTCAACCGGTGGATATGGGTATGGCCACCTCGGCTCGTGCCATTGAACCACTTTGTATGTTGTGGTGCATTCCCGGAATCCGCGATGGAAAATGGAATCACGGTTTCCGAATGGTTGGTGCTTAAATCACCTAATGCTTTATTTCTGTAACACGTTTTAATTTTGATACCAATTTAATTTTTGCATGGATCCTTTTGTATATATGCTCGATCGTGAAGCGGTTGGATTAGTGATTAACCAATTGTTTTTTTCGCTCGATAACAAGGAGTGGATAACGCTTAAAGAATGCTTCGCTAAAGAAGTGGTTTTCGATATCAGTTCACTGGTAGGTGGCGAACAACATCGTTTAAATGCCGACCAGATTGCTCATTTATGGAGCAATAGTTTAAAAGAAGTGGATGCGTTGCAACATCAGATCAGTAACATGACCATCTTCGTGCAAAATGAAAGAGCTACTTCTCATTTTTACTGCAATGAAATGCATCATTCCAAATCCGGAGCAAAAGGAGGAACACTCACCCTGGTGGGAACCTATGATATTCACCTGGTGAAAGAAAATGGCGTTTGGAAAATTTCCTTGTTCCGTTATCACCATAAATTTTTACGCGTATAAATTTTTCTTGCAATGAAATATTTTCTGATTTCGCTTTTCTCCTTTTTTTCATGTTCACTTTTTGCCCAACATCAGGCTGTTTTGATTGGTAAGTGGCATGGCTTATTGGATGTAGGCATGATGGAACTGCGTGTCGATTTCAATTTTAAAGTGGTGGCAGATAGTATGGTGGTTACCATGGATTCTCCCGATCAAAAAGCATTCGATATTCCGGTGGATGAGTGGTCTTTCTCCAATGGAGAATTGATATTAAAACTACCCCAGGCACAAATTGAATACAAGGGCAAATACGAAAAGGAAAAGATCAGCGGTAATTTTCGTCAGGCCGGACAAAGCCATCCTTTAGAGTTAGGTCGGAATGAAGTAGTAAAAACCGAACGCAAGCGATCGCAAACCATTAAAGAACCGATTCCCTATGTGTCTGAGGACATCGTTTTTAAAAATAAAAAAGCGGGAATTGAATTAGCGGGGACACTCACTTATCCGCATGCCGATAAACCGGTTCCTGCTGTTGTGATGATTTCGGGAAGTGGTCCACAAAACCGCAATGAGGAATTATTGGGACATCAACCTTTTTTAATCATTGCCGATTATCTGAGCAGAAAAGGAATTGGCGTTTTGCGATTCGACGATCGCGGTGTGGGTCAATCGAAAGGTGAATTTCATTCAGCGACTTCCTATGATTTTTCCACCGATGCAGAAAGTGCGGTTCAGTATTTGAAAAGCAGAAAAGAAATCGATAAAAAACGAATCGGACTTGCGGGTCACTCCGAAGGCGGAATCATTGCGCCGATGGTTGCAGCGAGAAATAAAGATGTAGCTTTTATTATTCTATTGGCGGGAACCGGAATTCGTGGCGACCAGCTTTTATTGTTGCAGCAGGAATTAATCGCCCGTGCCAATGGGGAAGAGGAATCTGAAATTCAGAAAATGAAAGCCATCAATACCAAATGCTTTGAGATAATTGTCCGCAACACCGATAAAGATAAAATGGTGAACGAATTAAGAGATACCCTTAACGTATTGGCCGATCGCGATCATGTGCTCGATATTCCCACTGGTATGAATAAAAATATGTACATCAATCAAATCATATTTTCATCCACCTCTACCTGGATGCTCTATTTTATTCGTCACGATCCCGCTCTTGTTTTGAAAAAAGTGAAGTGTCCGGTTTTCATTTTAAACGGCGATAAAGATTTGCAGGTCCCCGCCAAAGAAAATGTATCCGCCATCGAAGCAGCGCTTCAGTCGGGAGGGAATAAGCATTATCAATCGAAGATTTACCCCGGACTCAATCACCTTTTCCAGCATTGTACCACAGGATCTCCCAATGAATACAACAAGATTGAAGAGACCTTCTCGGAAGAGGTGATGGGGGATATGGTTGGGATTATTTTTGGATTACCACAGGGGAAAGGAAATAGGTAGAGGGTAGTGGGAAGAGGGTAGAAGGGAAAATGGGTAGTGGGAAGAGGGTAGTGGGTAGTAAGGAAAAATAGGTAGTGGGTAGAAGGGTAGTAGGAAAAAAAAGGAGTAGTGAAATGGTAGTACACACCGCACGTCATTCAGAGCGGAGCGTGGATTCGGATGGTGCAGGGTGGGTGGCATACCACTCAGACACGAAGAGCACTCAGTTGCACTTAGAAAATTTAAAGTAGAGCACGAAGGGAAGTGGGAAGAGGGTAGTAAGGTAGAAGGGGAAAAGAATCCGTGTGTCATTCAAAGCGGAGCGTGGAATCGGATGGTTGCAGGGCGGGTGGCATACCACTCAGACACAAAGAGCACTCAGATTTCTATGTTTAAAGTCAAGTGATTTTATCACATTGATAAAAATTCTTCTTTGTACATATAGGGTGCTTGTCTTTCGATTACGGCCCAGATACGGTGTACGAGCTTGTTTCTTACGGCGTTGA
>JAIBBF010000098.1 GCA_019694795.1 Flavobacteriales bacterium
TATTCAGGGTTCCTTCACCGGCTTTGTCGTTGGTCACTAATAATCCAATACCACCGTAAATCGATTCCACATGCTGATCGTAAGAAGCAGAAGTGGTAACGAAAGTACCCGAAAGCGCCGGCCATTGGTTGCGGTAGTTCAGGGTAATTCTCGGACAACGCTTCGATCCGGCAAAAGCGGGATTCAGGTAGAGTGGGTTGGAGAAGAATTGCGTGAATTCAGGATCCTGCGCTTTTACTTCTGCGGTTGCCAATACTCCTAAAAGGAGCAGTGCGATATAATGTAAACCTCTTTTCATAGTTCTTTCCTCCCTGATTATTTTTCCTGATTAAGAATTGCTTTTTGCTTATGCGAAATACCGTTGAGGTTAATGCGCATGGCAACTTCATGTGATCCGTAATAAATATCGTTCATGTACGATTTGGTTACATCGTAATTGTAATTCAGGCGGAATCTTCCGGCCATAATTCCAATGCTAGATGTGAATTGTCCGTTCTGCGAACCTGCTGCACCAAAAGTGAACCAGTCGTAACGACAAAGCGCTCCGCCCCATACACTGGAGATGTTGCCTTGTTTGGTATAACGCAATTGCGGCGATACGCTGAATTTCGATTCGTGAAAATGTTTGTAGTCGGTACCCAACACCACTTTCACTTTGGTCGGCTCAATGGTGCTTAACAGCGGTAAGGTCGATTCGCTGATGTTATACAGATTGTAGGTAGGATGTAAAATATGATCCACACCTACTGCAGCGTAGAAATATTTGGTGTTAACCAATGTACTGAAGGCTGCATCTAATCCGCGGTTCGAGGTAATGCCACTACCAGTAGTTGGAAATCCGGATACGCCCTGGAATGGTTCAATGCGACCAAAATGGCTGAGTGCGCTTGAGCCTGCTCCATTTTGATAATAGGTGAATGCGATTCCCGGTTCAATGGAAAAGGTTTTGCTGATTTTAAATTTCGGAGAATAATAAAGACTGGCTTCCGTGTTTTGATAAACGCCGTGCGCAATATTATCCATGTGGAAACCGATTCCCCATGCTCCGTTTAATTTTTTGCTGTATTGCGAATACACCATGGTTCCACTTTGCACCTGATGATCGGCAGCGGTCCACTGATTCCTGTAGTTAATGGAGAAAGCGGGACTCACACTCGATCCGGCGAAGGATGCAAATTCTGCGGTGTTGTTGCTGTTGGGTTGCAGCAATTGATGATCGCGGGTATTGTACAATCCAATTCGTGAATCGCGGAATTTTTTGCGTTTCGGATTGGTAGCGGTATGATGTTCTTTATGCACTACGTTTTCCGACTCAATACTTTTCATCGCTTCAAGTCGTGCGAGTTCTTCTTCTGCGCGAATAACATCGAAGGCGGTGTGTCCGATAAACGCTCCACTTTCTTCGGTTCTGATTTCAGGTCGATACTTATCGAAGGAGTGCCGCAATGCAGGGAGGACGTGGTTGTTGCGCTCTCCCTGTTGCGTGTTTTCTGACGGGAATTGTGAATGGTTTGCAAGTAGTGTTGTTTCATTTCCGACAGTATTTGTAGTGGGTTCTCCTATGCTGGAGTTCGTGTTATTTTCCGTTTGGTTCAGATTCAGCGTAGCATTCACACGGTGTTGAGGAAATGCATTGTTGTTACTGTGTGTAAATACGCGGTTGTTGGAATTTAAGTGGACTTCCGACGCATTTCTTTCGCTGTTGTTTTCACTTTGTGATGAAGTAGCAACATTCGCTTCAGAAGATGATCCGTTGGACGAATTATGTTCTTGCGATGAATTTAAATTCTGTTTTTCGTAGCTGGCAGAAACAAGAGCGGGACCAGCAAGTGATGATGGATTTTCTTTTACCGTAACCGTTTCGTTGTTCGATCCGAAATAAAGCGCAGTTCCGATTCCGGTTCCTAATAATAATACACCAACGGCAGCATAGCGTTTCCATGCTACGGGTTGTGCAATCGACATTAATTCTGCTTCTAATGCATAAGGAATAACCGCTTCGTCTTTATCGCCGGTTTTCGCTTGTTGCCATGAATCCAAATCGAGTTGGTATTCCGGATGAGCCTGCAAAAAGTTGTTCAATTCCCGTTTCTGGGAAGCGTTGAGGTTGCCCTCCACATAATCGAACAACCATTTGTCGATGTTATCGTGGTTGATCCTGCTCATGATAATACAGTTAGGTCTTTCAAATGATTTTTGATTTTCTGACGGGCACGGAAAAGATAGACTTTAACCTGACTCTCATTCAAGTTGAGGATATCGCCAATCTCTTTGTATTCGTACCCTTCAAGATCCCTCAACAATAAAACCGAACGCTGAATGGGAGGCAAAAGCTCAAGGCAATTATCTACCACTTCTTTCAGCTCCATCCGCAACTCTTCTTCCATGTACGGTTCAAGACTTGTGTACTCATCCACCAGCTCAATTCTGTTTCTGGTTTTAATGAAGTTTAACAAGCCATTGTACGCTACCGTGAAGAGCCACGATTTGGCTTTTTCGATTTCCACTTTTTTCCGGTTCTGCCAAAGCTTGGCATAGGTGTCCTGCACAATATCCTGGGCATCGTCGGAATTACGCAGGCACTTGTACACGAAGCGGTACAGTCTTCCTGAGTAATCTTTCACTGCCTTATGATACTCGGCTCGGTTCAAAGTGTTTTGTTTTTGGGGCCTTTAGCCGTGTAACCATCTGAATGCATCAAAAGTTACAGGCATCATCAAAAATTGAAGGCCTACTGTATTATTTAACATATAAATCTAGTCAAAAGACTCAGCATCAGCAAGATTTCCGGCATAAAAAAATAAAAGGAAAATTGAGGTGAAGTTTGGTTAATGTGTTGGTAATCAAAAGTTAATTTTAAACTAGCCCGGCGAGGAAGGAAAAAATTTCGTCAGAATTTTAACAATGGGGGAGTAAAACCTGCTTTTTCACCCGAATTTGGACTGGAAGGGAGTCCGGATTTTTTGCCAAAAAAAATGTTTAGCTTTAAGAATCAATATCTCAGATTATGCAGCAGGTGAAACGATTGTTCGATATTCCGCGACATCAACTCAACAACTTTCCGAAGGAGGACATGCTCACTTCGAAAGTGAACGGAAAATGGATTCCATGGTCAACCGCAAAGGTCCTCGAATACAGCGAGCGCATGAGTATTGGTTTGCTCGAACTGGGCATCACCCGGGGTGATAAAGTGGCTATGATTTCGAATAATCGTCCCGAATGGAATATTTCCGATCTGGCCATTCTCCAGATTGGTGCCGTGGATGTTCCGGTTTATCCTACAGCTTCTGAAAAAGATTATGAATTTATTTTTAACGACTCGCAGGTAAAAATCTGTTTGGTCAGCTCCAAAGATTTGTACGATAAAGTGATGTTGATTAAAGATAAAGTTCCTTCACTGAAAGAAATTTATTCCTTCGATCCCATTCCGGGGGTAAAAAGCTGGACCGAAATTTTATCGCTTGGCGAAAAAGCTGCATCACAGCGTGAAAATGAATTGCGCCATTTAATCAGCAGTACCTCGGAAGATGATTTGGCCACCTTGATTTATACCTCAGGTACAACGGGTGTTCCCAAAGGTGTAATGCTCACGCATAAAAATATTGTATCGAATGCGTTGGCTTGCGTTCCCCGTTTGCCGGTAAATGAAAAAGGAAAATCACTGAGCTTTCTTCCGATTTGTCACGTGTACGAACGCATGTTGCATTATTTGTATATGGTGACCGGTGTTTCCATTTATTTTGCCGAATCGATCGACACCGTTGGTGATAATCTAAAGGAAGTAAAACCGCAGGTGTTTGTTGCTGTTCCTCGTTTACTCGAAAAAGTATACGATAAAATTATTGCAAAAGGAAATGAAGCGAGTGCCATTAAGAAAATGATTTTTTACTGGGCATTAAATCTTGGATTAAAATATGAACCGGGAAACAGAAATGGCTGGTGGTATAATTTCCGTTTAAAAATTGCGCGTAAACTGGTTTTTGTAAAATGGCAGGAAGCCTTAGGCGGAAATGTATTGGCCATTGCATCGGGAGGAGCCGCACTTCAGCCACGACTCGCACGCGTATTTCTTGCAGCGGGAATTCCTGTGATGGAAGGATATGGATTAACCGAAACATCGCCTGTAATTGCAGTTAACTGCGAAAAAAATGATGGTGTTCGAATTGGAACGGTGGGACGAATCCTGGAAAATGTAGAAGTGAAAATTGCGGAGGACGGAGAAATTTTATGTAAGGGTCCGAGTCTCATGAAAGGCTATTATAATCGTCCGGATGCCACAGCCGAAGCCATTGATGCAGAGGGTTGGTTTCACACGGGTGATATTGGAGAATTTGTAGATAAAGAGTTCTTAAAAATTACGGATCGTAAAAAAGAAATATTTAAAACTTCGGGTGGAAAATACATTGCTCCGCAACCGATGGAAAACAAATTCAAAGAATCGAAATTTATAGAGCAGGTGATGGTGATTGGTGAAGCACAAAAGTTTCCTGCTGCATTGGTGGTGCCTTGTTTTCCGGTGGTGCAGGAATGGGCACGTCGACATAATCTGGACCTGAAATCGAACGAAGAAATTGCAGCTTCTCCGCAGGTGAAAGAACGGATTATGCAGGACATTGAAGAATACAACAAAGGATTTGGTCACTGGGAACAGGTGAAAAAAATCGAGTTACTGCCTGCTGAATTTTCAATTGCCAGTGGAGAAATGACGCCTACGCTCAAGTTAAAACGCAAATTGATTCTGGAGCGATATAAAGCTTATGTCGATAAAATCTATTCCGAATAAAAAGTACAGGTAAAAAAAAAGCCGTATCGATTGATACGGCTTTTTTTTTGAATGATTGAATTATGCCAAACGTACGTTGATAGCATTATCCCCACGTTTACCTTGGGTAATTTCGTAGGTTACCACGTCGTTTTCACGAATTTCATCTTTGAGGCCTGAAACGTGAACAAAAATTTCTTGTCCGTTTTCACCTTTAATAAATCCAAAACCTTTCGTAGCGTCGAAAAATTTTACTGTTCCTTTATTCATTGTACTTTTTTTAATCCCCAATGGGGCGATCGTTTTAATTGTCCTTTAATTATAAATTAAGCGCGACGGACATTTACCGCGTTATTTCCTTTTTTACCGGCTTCGATGTCGAAAACCACTTCGTCATTCTCGCGGATTTCATCTTTTAAACCTGATACGTGAACAAAAATTTCTTGTCCATTTTCCATTTTAATAAAACCAAAACCTTTGGCGGTATTAAAAAATTTAACTGTTCCTTTATTCATTTTAGTTAAGCATTTGCATTTTCAGTGATGGAACCTCGCTCGAAAAATTCCATCTGAGGGTTTAACATTATTTTATTTTACTTTCTTCACCATGGTGAAAAAGCGGCGCCACTGAAGAAAATTGTAGGAGATTTTAAACTGTACCGTTTGATACATTATTAGAATTGCATTACGATCTTCTATAGAAGGATTCAAATATAAAGAAAAAAGTGAAATGAACAACAAAGCCTGTTTTTGAACGGATTGGACCCTAAACACATCGTTTTCAGGTTGGTAAATGCCAGGATACGTGTGGATATTCCTATTTATTCACTTACTTTGAGGCAATGAAAGAACAATTTTACGATCAGGATTTCTCTGCAGAGACTCCGCTAGTGGACTTAAAAAAGGGGGAATACGAATCCTGCCGCTTCCATAAAATGGATTTTTCCGGATTCAATTTTTCGGGTTATCATTTTACCGATTGCGAATTCCGCGATTGTAATCTGAGTATGGTTAAGTTGGGAAACGCATCCTTAAAATCGGCACGGTTCTATCATTGTAAATTATTGGGACTCCATTTCCACGATGCCGAAGAATTTCTGTTTGCGGTTTACTTTGAGAATTGTCAGTTAAACCTGGCTTCTTTTTATCAGCGTAAAATGAAAGGCACGAAATTTCTGAATTGCTCCTTGCAGGAATGCGATTTTAGCAATGCCGATCTCAGCAATGCCTCCTTTCTGCAATGCGATTTATCCGGTGCCGTTTTCGATGGAACCAATCTGGAGAAAGCCGATTTAAGTACGGCGCTTCATTTTTCGATCGATCCTGAAAAAAATAAAATCAAAGACGCTCTGTTTTCCCGCAATAACGTTTACGGTTTACTTCACCATTTACGTATTAAAATCATCGATTAAAAATTCGTTGACGGAACAAACGGGTCA
>JAIBBF010000099.1 GCA_019694795.1 Flavobacteriales bacterium
TTGCGGTCGTCGGCCGATTCGCGAAAATCTTTGCGGTCGGAACGGATATCTTTCATCGCTTTAGCGGAAAAAGTGGCATTGCGGATAACATTAAGCAATTGTTGTAAGCGACGCGAATCTTTTTCGTTGAGCGATTCTTTATTTAAATCGAGATAATAATGCACAATCTCTCCTTCGTTCACTTTTAGCTGATCGTAAAATTTGCCATACGAAAAGGCAGATCCTTCCAGCATTTTCATTTTCTCGCTCAGCTCGGGTTCGAGTGGAATCAGATTTCGTTCAATATGAAAAGCATCCAGATTTAATACGATGGTTTTGTGTAAAAAGAAATGTGCATCTTTTTCCAAAGCATCCAAAGCCGCCTCCGGAATTTCTGTCCCGGTTTTTGAAATGTATAAAGGAACCTGATCTTTTTTCTCTCTGAATCTTCGTTCGAGAAAGGAAGAAAAGGATTGGAGAAACGGAAAAAACATCACAATGGTGGCCAGGTTGGTGAAATTCTGAAACAGGACCAGGGCATAGACTTCATCGCTAACATTCCAAACTTTGGTGATGAGGTAGAGGATCGGATGCACCAGGATTAATCCCATTAAGGTCGTTCCGCTGTTAAATAAAATATTTCCGAGCGCCACTTGTTTTTTCGCAGGTGATCCCTGCATGGCACCAAACCATGATTTAATGGATGTTCCCAACTCGGAACCGATGATGAGTCCCGCCGCAATTTCCAATGGAATTTTTCCCGTGTACAATGCACTTAATGCAATGGCCATGGTGGCCGAAGAAGCTTGCACAATGGCGGTGATGATGAATCCTAAGAGCGCAAATACAATGATGGGGTAGTTGACGTACGGACTCACATCAAAATTACTGAAGTAATCGCCAATGGAAGCTTTCATGAAATCGAGTCCAAGAAACAACATTCCGAATCCTATTATCATGCGTGCATAATGGAATCCGGATTTTGAACTGCCGAAAACCAGAAATACAATTCCACCGCAGGCGAGAATGGGATAAGAAAATTTTTCGAGGTTGAAACTAAATCCCACCAATGCAATAATCCAACTGGTTAAGGTGGTTCCGAAGTTGGCACCGAGAATTACGGATAATGCATTAGGCATCGCCATTACTCCTGCGCCCACAAAAGCCAGCACAATAAATGAAACCAGCGAACTACTTTGTAGAATGGCGGTAATAAGAATACCCACCAACACTGCAGAGAAAGGATGAGTGGTGTATTTTTTAATAAAGAGTTTAAAGGATCTTCCGGCCAGGTGTTCAATTCCCCGCTCCAGCTGTTCCATACCAAACAGGAAGACTGCCAGTCCCGCCAATAATTTCCAAAACGAAATATCCATCACCACTTCCCGTATTTGATTGAAAAGTTATCCCCCGATACGGAATCCGAGTGGTTTTCCACCTTGTGTTTGTTGTCCTTTTATTTTATCCAGACTAAATTCTTCCACATCCGCTTTGGTTAAAGTGGAAACCATTTCCATGGTTCTGGCCTTCGCATCCATCGATGCCATGCGCAGATTTTGATTTTTAATGGCTTCTCCGATCACTTTGCGCACTTCGCGGGCATTTCCATAGAATTTATCGCGAACATTCCACAGCGCGGTAAAATAGGCTTGTAAATGCTCCATTGCTTCCTGATCGGCCTTCATGTTTTCGGCTTTCAGCATGAAGTCGGCAATTTTCATCAGTTCTTCCGGTTTGTAATCTTCAAACTGGAACACCCGCTCAAAACGCGAACGTAAACCTGGATTCGTCATCAGGAATTCATTCATGTTATCGGTATACCCTGCGGCGATCACTACAAAATCATCGCGGTTGTCTTCCATTCGTTTCAAAAGGGTATTGATCGCTTCCATTCCAAACTGATCATCGCGACCCTGATGCAGTGCGTAGGCTTCGTCGATGAATAAAACACCGCCCATCGATTGCTCAATGAGATTAGAAGTTTTTGTAGCGGTTTGTCCACTGTAACCGGCCACCATTCCTTCGCGATCGCATTCCACGAGATGACCTTTTTCAAGTATTCCGAGTGCGCGGAAAATTTTTGCAAATATGCGTGCAACGGTGGTTTTACCTGTGCCCGGATTTCCTACAAACACCGAGTGAAGCACAAATTTATTGAGGACATCCTTACCAATTTCTTTGTAGTATTTCACCAGCTTCACCAATTCGGTGATTTCATCTTTTACATTGTGTAATCCTACCAGCTCATTCAACTCCTGCAAGGCATCTTTTAATTGTTTTTCATCAATGCGCAGGTCGAGTGTTTTCGTTACACCCATGGCAAATATTTTATAAATATCTTCCTTGGTAATCGTAGAAAGTTCTTCTTCACTGAGTGATGCCACATCGCTGTTTTGCATGAGACGTAATCCCATGTTCATTTTACCTTCATCCACAACGCTCATTACAAAGCGTGCATTTCCAAATGAACGTTCACGATCGCGATAAGCTTGTGTAAACTTGGTGAACAAAAATTCCTTTGCATCCTGCTGCATGAAAAGTCCGCGTTGTTTCAATCCCAAATCAGCAATCTCCATGAGTTCTTCGGGAATATAATCTTCGAACTGGAAATAGTGGTTAAAACGTGATTTAAGTCCGGGATTCGATTCTAAAAATCCTTTCATCTCTTGCGGATAACCGGCAACAACCACGGCAATGTTTCCGGGACCGTCCGACATTTCCTTCAATAAAATTTCAATCACTTCCCTGCCGAAATCTTTGCTGTCTTCACCACTGCGGTGCAGCGAATAGGCTTCGTCGATGAATAAAATTCCACCACGCGCTTTTTCGATTGCCGCTTTGGTGCGGGGAGCGGTTTGACCAATGTACTCGGCCACTAAATCCGAACGATCCACTTCGTGAACATGTCCCTTAGTAAGCAATCCCATCTCCTTGTAAATTTTCCCCAATTGTTTAGCAATGGTGGTTTTTCCGGTTCCGGGATTTCCGGTGAGCACGGCGTGGAGCGAAATGCCTTTGTTTTCTTTAAATCCTTTTTCTTCGCGAAGCTTCAGGAAGTTCAGGTATTTTACATAATCGCGGATTTTGGTTTTGATGTTGTCCATCCCAATCAACTCATCCATTTTGGCGAGCAATTCATCCAGCGATTCCTGATTGATTTCTGCCTCTTTCTTCTCGAGTTCGAGTCCGCCAATTCCATTTGAAATTTTCGGAAATCCTTCTTCAAAAGTTGCACCAACTTCAAAAGGAACCCAGGCCAATAAGGTTTCCATAAATGAAATCTCGAGACGATATGCATCGTTATACCAGGTCCCTTTGGTATCGGATCCCCAACCGGAACATACCGTAGTTTCTCCACCACGAATGGTGACGAGTTCGGACGTGTAGCCTTTTAATTGACCCGCATCATTGAAGAACGTATAAAAAATCTCAGCCTGAAAGTCGTAATCAAGTTTGCTTTTTATTTTGAATTCACCCCAGATATAGCGTGTTTCATTGGCCTGATAACAGGTGTAATATTTACGGTCACCCTCAGGTGGCAGACCGTTTGGTCCTTCGAAAATGCGGAGATCCACCACTTCAAAAAATGGATTGTTTTCCGGTGTAACGGCTAATTCATTTTCTACATAGAAAATCGAAGAGCCCACATATTCATCATCGATATAAGCTTTCCAGGTATATTTTCCTTTTTTCCAGAATACACCATAGGAAGCATTTCCCCAACCCTCGCGGATGTATACGATATTCTCGTCGGTTTTAACTTCCCGGTCGAGATTAATTTTACAAATGGATACCTCCGTGTCGCCTTCTTCTTTAACGCATTCAATCAGAATTTTGGCGGTCCAGTTTTCTTCATCAAAAAGTTTATTGAAAAAGCTTAACTCGGCATAGAGATAGCTGATTTCGGAGTTATTGAATACCCTGCGGTATTTCTTTTTCCCATCGCTTAACCATTCGGTAGAGCAATAGGTTTTCAGTTCGCGGAATTTGTGTTTTTTAAAGGCGGAGTTTTCAGCTTTTCCCATTGGTAAATAATTGAATAGCCGAATATACGAAATGCAGATTATTCTGCAATAGCCTCTTTATCGCTCCAGTTAAAAGCCCAGTTTAAGAATACAGGGGTGGTTATGGTAGTTAATATTCCCATCAGAACAAGGACAGAAAATAGTGAAATATCAATGATTTTCTCTTGTAAGGCGATGTTAGCAATCACCAATTCCATAATTCCCCGGGCATTTAAACCGATTCCAATGGTGGTGGCTCTACGGTGCGACATCCCCGCAAATCGCGCACCAAGGTAACCTCCCAGGATTTTTGAGCCAAATGAAGCTAAGACAACTATAAATAGAAAATAAAGATTGTCGAGCGATTTAATATCGAACTCCAGTCCAATGGCTGCAAAAAAGATGGGGGCCAAAAAGCCCATTGTTATTGAAGTAGTTGATTTCTCAAGATTATGGAAATTTTCTTTTCCCAATAAATCCTTGGTCAGCAACATGGAACCGAAAAATGCACCAACTACAAAGTGTAGACCTGCAGATTCTGAAACTGTAGCGAATAATAAAATAAAGCAAAACAAAAGTGCAAATAGCGATTCTTTGCCTTTTAAAAATTGCAGTAGTTTATCCAGCTTGTCCTTTAACCAATCTACTTGCTGGGTGGCCTTATTCAGCAGTTTGTAAAATATTACTACAAAAGCCAGAAAACCGACTACTTTTAAAAATGAGATGCCAATTGTTTGAAGAATTTCACTATAAGAATGTTGCTCCCCACGGATATCCATTAGAATACCTAAAATCATTAAGGCTAACACATCATTAAAAATGGCAACGGTGATGATTCTCTGGCCAATATCAGAATTTAATTTTTTCAGGTCTACCAGTATCCGGATGGATACGGGAAGAGCAGTAATGGAAATGCAAAGAGCAAGAAATGTTGTGGTTAAAATATCGAGTTGAAATAAATGTCCAACAGCAAATCCGGATGCAATGGGGATGATAAATCCTAAAATGGAAATCCAGATTTTTCTTCCCCGCATGGCTTCGAAAATTTCTTTCGGATTAACCTCTAGTCCCGCCATAATCACCAATAGGAATACGGCCATTTCGGTAAAGACTTTTAAATCGGAATTAAAATGAGAAACATTCAGGAGGGAAGGACCTAAAATTATTCCGGCAAGAATCTCGCCGATCATGGATGGTTGTTTCAGGTGTTCAAAAATTTCTCCCAGTACACGTGCAACAACGAGTAGGAGCAAAAGATTCGCGAAAAACGGAATCTCAATCGGCATCATTTCCTTCATGGGGGCGGAGTCGGCCCAAAAATAGAAGAAAGAATAATCCTTTTTACGTGCGACTAAAAATAAATCAGAGTCGGAAACCGATTACGCAAACATCGTCCACTTGTTCGTATTGTTCGCCGTACTCGTCATAGTATTGCTTCCAGGTTTCAAAGTGAAGGTCTAATTCCTTCATTTGTTGGTCCATGGGCAATTTCCAGATGGTTAGAATTTTTTCCTTGAAATTTTTCACCATCATTTTCTTCCCTTTTTCACCACCAAACTGGTCGGCAAATCCATCGGAACTCATGTAAAAACAGTCCCCTTTTTCAAACGGGATTTCTACCTCGTCAAACAATTGCTCCTCGGGGGTGAATCCTCCAACTGCACATTTGGTCGGTTTAAATTCCTCCAACTCTCCGTTTCGAACACGCCAGAGGGGACGATTTGCTCCTGAGTAGATGATAGAAGAACGCTTCGGATCTATTTTACAAATGGCTGCATCCATTCCATCTTTCGTTTTTACCGAATCATCATTTTCCTGTTTCAGCGATTTTTTAATTCCTTTATTGACCTCACTCAACATGGATCCGGGTTGGAAAATTTCTTTTTCATGCACCGTGTGATTGAGTTTGTCGGTACAAATCATACTCATAAATGCACCGGGGACACCATGACCGGTACAGTCGGCACATACAATAATGCTTGCTTCACCACTGTGGTGAAACCAGAAAAAGTCGCCCGAAACGATATCCTTAGGTTTAAACAATACAAACGAATCCGGCAAGTGCAGCAGAATTTCTGCGCGAATAGGTAAAATGGCTTCCTG
>JAIBBF010000100.1 GCA_019694795.1 Flavobacteriales bacterium
CGCCGTAAGAAACAAGCTCGTACACCGTATCTGGGCCGTAATCGAAAGACAAGCACCCTATATGTACAAAGAAGAATTTTTATCAATGTGATAAAATCACTTGACTTTAAACATAGAAATCTTAGTGTCCTTGTGCCTTAGTGGTTCAAACCCAACGATGCAACAATCCGATTCCACGCTCCGCTCTGAATGACGCGCGGTGTGTACTACCATTTCATCACTCTTTTTTTTCCTACTGCCTTTTTACCCTCTCCCTACTACCTAATTTTCCTTCTATCCTCTTCCTATTCCCCCTTCTACCTTTCTGCCCACTACCCACTACCTATTTTTCCTTACTACCCTCTTCCCATTCCCCTTCTACCTTACTACCCACTACCCCCTACCTAATTTTCCTTACTTCCCACTACCCATTTCCCCTTCTACCTTTCTGCCCACTACCCACTACCCACTACCCCCTACCCATTTTCCCTTTCTACCCTCTTCCCTTCGTGGTTCTCCGTGTTCTTGTGCCTTCGTGGTTCCCCTCCATCTTCCTCTCCATTAACCAATCTTCATCCACATGATCTTTATCCCATTCGAAGGATGTTTCGCCTACAATTTGAAATCCGGATTTTTCATAAAAACGAATGGCGCGTGGATTGCGTTTCCAAACCGACAACTCAATTGTTGTACAATTTTTTTCTTTCGCAATTTCGATGGCTTGTTGAAGCAACAATTGCGCCAGTCCGGATCCATAAACTTCTTTGAGAATATATATTCTCGGAATGTTTAATACGAATGGCTTACGAATGGCGAGTCGAATATAACCCATTGCTTTTCCCTCTTTTTCTCCAATGAAAAACCAGGATGGTTCGTCCATCTCGAGTTGCATAACGGAAGCAGTAAAATAATTCCGCACATAATCTTCCATCAGTTCATCGGGAACCATCCCGCCATACGCTTCACGAAAAGTGATTTCACCAATTCGGGCCAATAATGAAGCATCATCGGCAAGCGCTTCGCGAAGCGTGAACATCAGACAACGAAATTGACAATCCGCTTAGGAACAACAATCACTTTTTTCGGTGTTTTTCCTTCGAGGTATTTTGCAGTTAACTCATGCGCCAATACTTCTTTTTCGATATCGGCGGGTTGCATATCGGCAGGTAGTTCCAGATTGAAACGAAGTTTTCCGTTGAACTGAATCGGATAAGTGAATGCACTCTCCACCAAATACTCGGCATTGAATACCGGTAATTGAGCATACGAAACACTTTCTTTATTCCCTAACAAACTCCATAGTTCTTCTGCAATATGCGGTGCATAAGGAGAAGCAAGCACAACCAAATCGCTTAACACGGAGCGTTTATTGCATTTTAAATCGCTGAGTTCGTTTACACAGATCATTAGTGTTGAAACGACTGTATTGAAGGAATAACGCTCAATATCGTCGTACACTTTCCGCATGCATTTATGCAGTGATTTTAATTCTTCTTTAGTAGCGGCATCATCACTCACAAAAAATCCGTTTTCATTATGAAATAAACGCCACATTTTTTTCAAAAAACGCGATGTGCCTTCGATTCCTTTTGTATCCCAGGGCTTATGTTGTTCCAGCGGACCCAAAAACATTTCGTAAAGGCGTAAGGTGTCGGTACCGAATTTTTCAATGATTAAATCGGGATTAACCACGTTCCATTTCGATTTGGACATTTTTTCTACTTCGCTTCCGCAAATAAATTTTCCGTCCTCCAATTCAAATTCTGCCTGTGCAAAATCTTCTCTCCACTTTTTAAATTCTTCAATATCCATTATGTCACCATCCACAAAATTTACGTCGACGTGAATAGGCGTGGTCTGATATTTATCTTTTAATCCATACGACACAAACTTGTGTGTTCCATTAATGCGATATGCAAACTTGGAAACTCCCTGAATCATTCCCTGATTAATCAGTTTTTTTGCAGGCTCTTCGAATTGAATATAACCGATGTCGAATAAGAATTTTGTCCAGAACCGGAAATAAAGTAAATGTCCCGTTGCATGTTCCGCACCGCCCATGTATAAATCCACCTGATTCCAGTACGCCATTTTCTCTTTCGACGCAAATTCCTTTTCATTTTTCGGATCCATGTAGCGAAGAAAATACCATGAACTTCCGGCCCAACCGGGCATGGTGGTGGTTTCGTATTCGTATTGATTTTTATATTTCCAGTCTTTAGCACGCGCCAGAGGTGGTTCTCCGGTTTCGGTTGGAAGAAATTTATCTACTTCGGGTAATGTAACCGGTAATTCATGTTCTTCTACGCAATAGGGAATTCCGTTTTTATAATACACCGGAATAGGTTCTCCCCAATAGCGTTGTCGACCAAAAACGGCATCGCGCAAACGGTAATTCACTTTTCCTTTTCCAATTCCCAGTTCTTCTACTTTCCGTATACAAACTTCTATCGCCTGATATCCGGTTAAGCCATCCAGAAATCCGGAATTGATCATTTTTGCTTCTTTGGTAGGATCTGCTTTTTCGGAAATATCTACGCCTTCCATAATAGCAGGAATCGGTAAATCGAAATGTTTGGCAAATACATAATCGCGCTGATCGCCACATGGTACTGCCATCACCGCTCCGGTGCCATAGCCTGCCAACACATAATCGGCAATCCAAACCGGAATTAACTTATCGGTAAAAGGATGTTTTACGTAAGCACCCGTAAATGCTCCACTCACATTTTTCACTTCAGCCTGACGCTCGCGTTCGCTTCTGTTTTTGGCGTAGTTTACATAATGCTCTACCACATCTTTGTGCTCGCGTGTTGTGATTTTTTCTACCAATTCATGTTCCGGTGCCAACACTAAAAAGGAAACTCCAAAGATGGTATCCGGACGCGTAGTAAATACTTCGACTTCTTCGTTATGTCCCACAAGTTTAAACCGGACACTTGCACCGGATGATTTTCCTATCCAGTTACGCTGTGCTTCCTTAATGCTTTCTGTCCAATCTATTTTTTCAAGGTCGTTTAATAATCGCTCTGCGTAAGCGGTAATCCGCAAACTCCATTGCTTCATTAATTTTCGCTCTACGGGGTGACCACCACGTTCTGATACGCCGTCTTTCACTTCATCGTTGGCCAATACAGTTCCAAGAGCGGGACACCAATTCACCCATGAATCGTCGAGATAAGCTAATCGGAAATTCATCAATATTTCCTGTTGCTTTTCTTCCCTAAAGTTTTTCCATTCGGAAGCAGAAAACGCAGGAACATCTTTTTCTATTCCACCTGTTAGCACCTGTTCTGCCGCGCCGCCGAAACCTTCGTTTTCAAAAATGGAAATCAAGGTTTGAATCGATTCGGCACGATCATTTTTTTTGTTGTACCAGGAATGAAACAATTGAATAAAAATCCATTGCGTCCAGCGATAATAATCGGGATTGGATGTTCTTACTTCACGGTCCCAATCGAAAGAAAATCCTATACGGTCGAGTTGCTCGCGATATCGTGCAATATTTTTTTCTGTGGTAATAGCAGGATGCTGACCCGTTTGTATAGCATATTGCTCAGCAGGTAAACCAAAGGAATCATATCCCATCGGATGCAATACATTGTATCCCTGTAATCGCTTAAAGCGTGCAACTATATCGGATGCGATATAGCCCAGCGGATGGCCTACATGCAACCCTGCACCGCTTGGATAAGGGAACATATCCAATACATAATATTTCGGACGATCGCTAGGGTATTTCGCCTGAAAGGTTTTATTGGCTGCCCAATAGTTCTGCCACTTTTTTTCGATGTCCTGAGGTAAATATTCCATGGAAAATGAATTGTTGCGCGAAAATAACAAAAAAGCCGCTGGCAACCTTTTTCAATCCTGCTCGTCTTTGAATTAAACGCTGCATTTTTTGTCCTTGCAGCCACTCCTTTTCACTTGCCACTCTTTTTTCGGGTCGTTTTTTTCGACGCGCGCTACTGCATTTCCCTTCATTTTGACACAAAAATTTTATTTCATTTTCATTGGCAACTTTTGCATTTTACAACGTCATCTTTTCACAAACCTAGAAAAGCATGAAACGATTTCTTTACCTCCTCATGGCCCTCATCAGCAGCAATGCAATGGCTGATTGTCCGGGCCTCACGGTTACGCTTAACATGTATAATGTAAGCTGTAACGGTGCAAACGATGGACATGGCTACGCCTCCGTAAGCAATGGCTCCGGTAATTACACTTATCAAGTCATTGACATGTCGAACAACCCTGCTGGAACCATGGTCAACGACAGTGTATACAACCTGATTCCCGGTAATTACAATTTCGTAATTCAGGATGTAACGAATGGTTGTTACGATACCACTGCATTTACCATTACCGAACCAGCTGTTTTAAACAGTACTTCGAATGTAATTAATAACGAAACCTGTGCCGGACAATGCAACGGTGCCGCTTTTGTATTGGGCGTTGGTGGTACGGGTCCTTATACCTATTTATGGTCGGGACCGAATGGATTTACCAATAATCAACCGACCATTACCAACCTTTGTCCCGGAACCTATCAATGTCAGGTTATCGATGCAAACGGTTGTTCAACCATGGTGGGATTAAATATTATTGCAGCTCCCCCATTCGCAGCCGGTGCAACTTCTACACCAACCAGTTGTCCACAAGCCTGTGATGGATCCGTAACCGGATTTGCAACGGGTGGTACTCCTCCTTATAATTTTAACTGGGGTGGACTACCTCCTATGCAGAATGTTTCTAATGTTTGTATGGGAAGCTATCCGCTCTATGTAACGGACGCCAATGGTTGTACCTCCTTTGCCGTGGCAACCGTTAATTCTTCTTCTACTTTAGTTGCTACAGGAACAAGCACTTCTTCTTCCTGCAATCCATGTAATGGTTCCATCACCCTTGCTGGTGCAAATGGCGTTACTCCTTACCAATACAGTATTGATAATGGAGTAACATTTCAGGCCTCTCCGAATTTTACGGGTGTTTGTCCGGGATCTTATTACGGAATTATCGAAGATGCCAATGGTTGTCAGGCCACCTATATGGTGATTGTTTCTTCCAATGGAATTACCGGAGCATCCTTAACTGATTCGATTCACCATGTAACCGGATATGGTTTACAAGATGGATTCATTGATATTACCTTGTCGGGTGGAAATCCTCCCTTCACTTTCGCATGGAGCAATGGTGCCACTACTGAAGATATTTATTCCCTCGTTGCCGGAAATTATTCGGTGCTGATTACTGATGCTAATGGCAATTGTCAAACCTATTTCTATTCCATCAACAACACTTATGGTTACGGGCAAATCAACGGTAAACTTTACAATGATGTAAACCACAATTGCACCTACGATGCAGGTGATGTTGTATTACCTTACCGCAGTGTTAAAGCAGATAACGGAACGCAGGTGTATTATGGCTATACCAATTCAAATGGCGATTACAGCATTTATGTTCCGGCTACCAATTACACTGTAGATGTAACCAACACCACCGACCTCGAAGCAGCTTGTACCAACACCTATGCGATTAACGTACTTGGAGGAAATATCTATAATGGAAATGATTTCGCTTATGATATTCCACCAACCTATGATGTATGCGTTAGTTTGTGGTCGACCGGAATGGTTCCTGGTTTTGGTGGTTCTTACTACTTGAATGTTTACAATGCAGGTTCCATGCCTGCTGATGGTGAAGTGTATTTGATTTTCCCTTCGCAATTAACCTACACCGGCTCTAATCCTTCTCCGAGTCAGATTTCCGGCGATACCATCTTCTTTAGTTATTCCAATCTGAATCCTGGCACCAGTGCGTATTTCTACGTCATGTTTAATACGCCGACTAATCTTCCGTTAGGAACTCCTGTTGTAACCTGTTCGCATGCCGAAGTGACCAACGGAACTGACATTAATCCGGGTTGTAATTCGTATTGCTATACCCGTATTGTAAGTGGATCTTTTGACCCGAACGATAAAACCGTTTCACCTTCTATCAATGAGA
>JAIBBF010000101.1 GCA_019694795.1 Flavobacteriales bacterium
CTGTTTAAATACACGCCCGATGTGGAGTCATTCTACATCACTATTAAATCGCCTTTTGCGGAATAAAAAAAGGGAGCAGAGCTCCCTTTCACAAATTAAATATCCCTTCAGATAAACGATTTCCGGAATCCTTTTTCCGATTTCTTTTTACCGTCGAACGATTTTCCTTTCGATTCTTTGTTATCGCGGTCGGAATAATTTTTCTTTCCAGAAAAACTCTTTTTAGCGCCATAACTCTTCTCACCGCCACCACCGCCGACATTGCGGTCGGAGTAATCGACACGAACTTTACGGCCATTCTCTTCGAGGACCATTCCGTTAACCTTGCCTTTTACTTTTTCTGCCAACGATGTTTCCACATCAACAAAAGAGAATTCGCGACGAATATCGATTCTTCCGATACTGTTACCGTTAATTCCTGCCTGATCGCAAATTAAGCGAACCAGCATTCCTTTATTAACGCGATCCATTTCTCCAATGTTTACGAATAAACGTTGCATATTATTATCGCGTTCTCTGCGTGAACCTCTATCTCCGCGATCACCACGGTCTCCACGTTCGCCTCTTCCTTCTCCACGCTCATTTCTGCTGCCACGGTCGCGCTTATCGCCACGATCATGTTTATCCTTCACATTTAAATCTTCGGAGTGACGATAATATTCGAGGAATCGGTTAAACTCTGCCGACAGGAATCGTTTAATCAAATCTTCTTTTGATAAATAATCCAGCTGATGCTGTGCTTTTTCGAGATAAGGAGCAATTCCTTTTTCATCCACTTCCACATTCACCATTTTATTGATCAATGCAAACAATTGCTTTTCGCAAATATCTTTTCCGTTAGGAATGTTACGCGGAACAAAACTCTTTTTAATGACGCGTTCAATATCGCGAATACGGTTGGTTTCTCTGGTATTGACAAACACCATGGATAAACCTGTTTTTCCGGCACGCGCTGTTCTACCTGAACGATGGGTATAATTTTCAACGTCGTCCGGCAAATTGTAATTGATTACATGTGTAATATCACTCACATCAATACCACGTGCAGCCACATCGGTTGCGCATAATAATTGCAATGTACGATCTCTGAATTTTTTCATCACCGCATCACGCTGTGCCTGGGATAAATCTCCATGCAGCGCATCGCAGTTATAACCATCCTTAATTAATTTATCGCTCACCTCTTGCGTTTCACGTTTGGTGCGGCAAAAAATAATTCCGAATACTTCAGGGTAAAAATCGATTACACGTTTTAAAGCAAAATAACGATCCTTTTCACGTACAACGAAATATTGGTGTTCGATGTTATCATTGGAGGAATTCTGTTTTCCAACAGTAATTTCCTTCGGATTGTGCATGTAGTTTTTAGAAATAGCAGCTACTTCACGCGGCATGGTAGCGGAAAACAACCATGTACTTCTTTCATCAGGAACATTGGAAAGAATGGTATCAATGTCTTCCTTGAATCCCATGTTCAACATTTCATCCGCTTCGTCGAGAACAACAATGCGGATAGCAGAAATATCCACCAAACGGCGATCGATCATGTCCATTAATCGTCCGGGTGTTGCAACCACGATTTGTGCACCGCGACGGATGCTTCTGGCTTGCATTTCGATGGATGCTCCTCCGTAGATGGCAACAATGTTCGATTGTTGGAAATACTTGGAGAAGTTCGTCAGATCAGACGTGATCTGCAGGCAAAGTTCACGGGTAGGACAAATCACCAGGGCCTGTGTTTGGCGATTCGAAAAGTCGATCTTGTGGATCATCGGGAGACCAAAAGCCGCGGTCTTACCCGTACCGGTCTGCGCCAGACCCACCAGGTCTGAATCTTCGGTAAGTAATAAGGGGATGGCTTGTTCTTGAATAGAGGTTGGGTTTTCAAAACCCAGGTCACTTACAGCTCTTACGATCTCTTCTTTTAAACCCAATTGGGCAAATACACTCATTTATAGATTTTTAGTTTAGCCGCAAAGGTACGGCGAATTATCCACAAAGCCTAATATTGGCAACCTATTCAAAAACTGGTAGTTAAAGGGTACAAATTGTTATTATCGTTAAGTTTTAAACAATGCCAAAGAATGGTAATTTTGAGCCATGTTAAAGCAAGTAGACCTCGCACAGCTAAATGCCATGAACCGAAATACCATCATGGAAGTTTTAGGCATTGAATACACTCAACTCAGCGAAACAAGCATCTCGGCCAAAATGCCCGTTGATCATCGCACGCATCAACCGGTGGGACTCCTTCACGGTGGTGCAACAGCAGTACTGGCGGAGACACTGGGATCTTTAGGATCCACATTAATTGTAGACCCCAAAGCATACAACATTACCGGGATTGAAATTAATTGCAATCACCTGAAAGGTGTACGGAGCGGATACGTTTTCGGAACAGCAACGATTATTAAAGCGGGAAGAACAATGCACGTTTGGAACATCGATGTAAAAAATGAGGCAGAAGAATTGGTTGCGGTTTGTCGTTTAACAGTTTTGATTTTACCGGTAACGAAATAAGCGGATGACCCTCGATTTGATTCGTCACTTAAACAATCTCATTGCAGAAAAAAAATATTTCGCTGCATGGCGATTTCCCAATGAGAAGGAAGTGCATGTACTCGAAGCCGCATCCGCGAAAATTATTCGTCAACATGAAATTGGCCTTGAAAAAGGATTTATCGCTTTTCCATTTTCAGAGGACGAAGGAATTTTACTAAGTGAGAAACAAGGAAATTTTGAATTACCCCAGCTTCAATTTTCATACCGTTCCACATCCCGAAAAAACTATTTTGATCGTGCAGAAAAATTTATTTCCGCCATTCGAAATAAGGAGTTTGGCAAATTAGTTTTGTCGCGCATTATCGAAATTGAAACGCCAACTTCATTTCAGGCTGATTCCATGTTTTTCCAATTGTGCCAAGCGTATCCCAATGCATTTATCAATTGCATTCATTTACCGGGCTGGGGATTTTGGATGGGCGCGAGTCCTGAAATTTTATTAAACTCTTTTTCCGATTCCATCACCATTATGAGTTTGGCAGGAACTCAATCCTTAAGCGATAAAAAGGAAGATGAAATTGTGTGGGGAGAAAAAGAAATCGAGGAACAAAAAATAGTGACTGATTCCATTTCACATCAACTTGAATCGATACCGGGTATCCAGTTTTCAGTTGGAGAAGTCCACAACCACCGGGCGGGACATTTAATCCATTTAAGAACCAACATTGAAATTAAAAAGGATTCCGTTACCCACTTAGCCCCCATTATTAAACTCCTTCATCCAACACCGGCTGTTGGCGGATTTCCAAAGGAAAAATCGATTGACTATATACAACAAAACGAAGGTCATCACCGTGGTCTTTACGCAGGATTTTTAGGTCCGGTAAATTCTGCAGTCGACATGAAATTATTTGTCAACCTCCGCTGCATGCATTTCAACGAACGTTCTATATTCTTGTTTGCAGGAGGCGGACTTACCGCTGCATCGGAGCCCGATAAAGAATGGGAAGAAACAGAGCAGAAATCGAAGGTTTTATTAAAGTTTATTCAATAAAGACATGACATTTTTTTAACAGAAAATAAATTTCATGTTGATAGTACCGAAAAGATAAACTGACTTTCATCAGTTCTGACCTTCATCATAATTCCAGCTTCCCAAAGGCTTGATTTTCGCAAAAAAGAATTTTTATGCCAGTCTATCAACGCCACGGAAAAATACCGTCGAAACGCCACGTCGTTTTTCGTCAGCCCGACGGTTCACTTTATCATGAAGAATTATTCGGAACAGAAGGTTTCGGTGGGGTCTCCTCACTGGTTTATCACCTCAATCCGCCAACCATCGTTAAAGAGACAGGAGAAGCTTATTCTGTTCGACCAAAAGTTGCAGTAGAGGATAATTTAAAAGCGCTCAGCTTTCAGGGATTTCAACTTCCTGAAACTTCCGACTATCTGGAAAGCAGAAAAACATTGTTTTTAAATAACGACATGACCATTGGTCTTGCGGCTCCCACATCATCGATGACGGATTACTTTTTTAAGAATGCAGATGCCGATGAAATGATTTTTGTTCACCAGGGTGAAGGCACACTTCACACCATGTACGGGAATGTCGATTTTCAATATGGAGATTACATTATCATTCCGCGTGGAACGGTTTATCAGATTAAATTCGGCACCAAACAAAATCGTTTGTTACTGGTAGAATCCTATTCACCGATCCGCACACCAAAACGTTACCGGAATGAGTGGGGACAATTACTCGAACACTCACCTTTCTGCGAACGCGATTTTAAATTGCCATACGGAATGGAAACACACGATGAGAAAGGTGATTTTAAAGTGCTCATCAAAAAGAGAGGATTAATTTATCCTTATGTTTACGGAACTCATCCCTTTGATGTAGTGGGTTGGGATGGATATCATTATCCCTATGCATTTTCTATTTTCAATTTCGAACCAATCACTGGTCGTATCCACATGCCTCCTCCAATTCATCAGCAATTTGAAGGAAACAATTTTGTGATTTGTTCATTTGTACCACGACTGTACGATTACCATCCGGATGCGATTCCTGCTCCATATCATCACAGCAATATCGATTCGGATGAATTACTGTATTACGTCGATGGCGATTTCATGAGCAGAAATAACATTCAGAAAGGTCAGATTACACTTCACCCGGGTGGAATTCCGCACGGACCACATCCCGGTGCCATTGAACGTTCCATCGGTAAAAAAGAAACCGGAGAATTGGCAGTGATGATTGATCCTTTTAATCCGGTAAAAATTACGGAAGAAGCGCTTAAGCTCGAAGTAAAAGATTACTATAAAAGCTGGATGGAAAAACCACAATTATTCAGTTAATTTTTAAGAACCGATTGACAAAAAATGAACATCGTTTTTTTTGTCGACCCCAATAAAAAGAAAAAGAAAATAATTTTCAGATTCATTTTAATATGGAAACAAAAGATTTAACACAGGTAAAAAACTATTCCTATACAGGAGAAAAAATTTTCGAAAAAGCACAGGATTTTCTTCCGATTAACGGAACCGATTTTGTTGAGTTATATGTAGGCAATGCAAAACAGGCGGCCCACTATTACAAAACAGCATTCGGATTTCAGTCACTGGCTTATGCAGGACTCGAAACAGGTGTAAAAGACCGCACTTCGTATGTTGTGGTACAGGGAAAAATTAAATTAATTCTCACCACTCCTTTCGATCCGGAATCTGAAATCTCTCACCATATCCGTAAGCATGGCGATGGCGTAAAAGTGATTGCACTTTGGGTAGATGATGCAACTTCTGCATTTAACGAAACCGTAAAACGCGGTGCAAAACCGTATATGGAGCCGCATAAGGAAGAAGATGAATTCGGATTTGTCATTAAATCGGGAATTTACACCTACGGTGATACGGTTCACGTTTTTGTTGAACGCAAAAATTATAATGGCGTTTTCTTGCCCGGATACGAAAAATGGGAGAGCGAATACAATCCTTCCGATTTAGGATTTAAATACATCGATCACATGGTGGGCAATGTAGATTTAGGAGACATGAATAAATATTCTAAATTCTACGAAGAAGTAATGGGATTTGCTAACCTGATTACATTCGACGATAAAGATATTTCTACCGAATACACGGCATTGATGAGTAAAGTGATGACCAATGGAAATGGTCGTATTAAATTCCCGATCAACGAACCTGCTGCCGGTAAAAAGAAATCTCAGATCGAAGAGTTTCTCGATTTCTACAAAGGACCGGGTTGCCAGCACATCGCCATTGCTACCAACGACATCGTTCACTCTGTAGGTGAAATGCGTAAGCGAGGCGTTGAATTCCTTTATGTTCCCGGAACGTATTACGATAACGTAAAAGAACGTGTAGGAATTATTG
>JAIBBF010000102.1 GCA_019694795.1 Flavobacteriales bacterium
GCAACAGCCATGGTTGGATACGGAGATGTTAGTTTGTACGTCAACTACGGATTAACCCGCGTATTCGAAAAAGGAAAAGGTCCGCAGCTGTATCCTGTAACTGCAGGTATCATGCTCAATTTCTAAGCACAAGCCCGTTCTTTTCATAACGCAACAAAGTAGAGAGCCGAAGACCCTGGGGAAACCCGGGGTTTTTGGTTTAAAATATTTCAGGTGTTTATTCGTCAACATAAGGTATAGCACTATATTTTTACCTCATGATAGAGTCTGCACGCATTTTTAATGAGATTGTGAACGAACGAAGAGCCGTTCGGAAATTTCATCCCACCGATTATGATCCGGAAGCAGTTACACGAAGCTTATCCAGAGCTCATTTAGCTCCCTCCTCTTCCAATATGCAACTCTGGGAATTTTACAGGATTTCTGATCCCGAAAAATTAAAGTTGCTGTCGCATTATTGCATGGACCAAAACACCACGAATTCGGCAAAAGAGATGATCGTAGTAGTGGCTCGTCCTGATTTATGGAAACGCCGTGCAAAAAGCAATTACGATTTTGTATTGAATAATTATGCAGATCGTGAAAGTCACAAAGGCATGAGCACTTTAAACTATTTCAAAAAACTGATGCCATTGTTATACAACAATGATATGTTTGGCATAAGAGGTAGCATTAAAAAAATCGTAGTTCAATCCATCGCTCTATTCAAACCAATGGTTCGCCAGGTCAACCGGACAGATATGCGAATTGTGGTTCACAAATCCGCAGCACTTGCAGCGCAAACTTTTATGCTGTCGATGTCGGCAGAAGGACACGATACATGTCCGGTAGAAGGGTTCGACAGTTTAAGGGTAAAAAAAATGCTGGGACTCCCTTGGCGTGCAGAAATCAATATGGTGATTACTTGCGGAAAACGAATTCCCGAAGGCATTTATGGCAAACGATTCAGAGTGCCGGAAAGTGAAGTGATTTTTCAGGTGTAGTTAACGCCCCATATACACCTTTTCATTCCGCGTTGCAGAAATTACTTTTCCGCTTACGGCATCCATCGTCATGATAAATTCTATACCATAAGGATATTGCTGCAATTCGCGATTGGAATAGGTCCAGATAAACGATTTTCTTTTTGCATCGTATGAAAAATGCAAATTCCCTTCGCGTTTAAATCCATTGCCTTGTTTTTCCTTTCCTGTTTGCATCACCTGGGATGAAGAAATTATTGAACATGATTTCCCGTTTTTAGAACAATCGGGTAAATAAGCAGAAATCGGATAAAGCAACTCCAATTTTTTTGCATCAAATTCCAACTCGAAAGAATAACTATGATCCGTAGCAGGAAACAGACGAAAAAATACACGGTAATTCATTTCAGAGGGGGCCGAATTAAAATACACGTTATCGTAATAATGCGGATAGCGATAGGAGGTGTCTACAACACTGAAATAATTTTTTCCCAAACGTTGCTGCACGATGTCGATCGCTTTATTTTTTAAATCCCTGGCAAACTGATTGGGATTATCCAATGGGGGACGACCTTCGCCTACCAGACTTTTAAGGTTGTATTGTCCAAACACACCCGACGCAGTAAACAGCAGAAAAAATAAAACCAGATTTTTCATTATTCACCTCACACAATAATCATACCTCAATAAAAAATCCGCCCTCATTGCTGAAGGCGGACTCTTTCTCTTGCTTGCGAATTACTGACGTACAAATCGTACGCTTTGTAGAGAATTGCTGTTTAAATCTCTCACGCTAAGAATATAAAGTCCTGCGTCGAGCGATGATACATTCAAATTAAGTTTGTTGCTTCCATTATTCAGGTTAGCATTTTCCACCAGAATTACTTTACCAAGTATATCGCTTACTACAATTTCAGCTTTGGTAGAAGATAAACTTTCAAGATTAATATTCAATTGTTCCTGAACAGGATTAGGGAAAGTGTTTAATCCGCTGATGCTGGTCAATTCTTCAACACCTAAAGCTGAAGTGTGAACTACATTTAAAGTAAATCCGCTACGGTTATTGTTATTCCCCTGGAACGGAAGGAAAGTTATAGTGTCGCAATAGGTATCGTTACACATAAATCCGTCGCTGATGGTTAAACAAATCACGTAGGTGCCGTAGTTGGCATAGAGGTGAGTAGGGTATTGACCAGTTCCCACATTTCCGTCGCCGAAATCCCAGGTGTAGGTCATGCCAGCGGTATAGGTGCTGTTATTTGCAAGATAAACGACATTATTCGTTGAATCTGCCCACCACCAGAAATCGGCAACGCAGAAATTGTTTGCAGGATTAGCAACAACAATGGTGTCGCAAAAAGTAGTTGTGCAGTTAGCAGATGTAATCGTTAAGCAGGCATAATATGTTCCGGGTGTAGAATAATAATGCATGATCCATGATCCGTTACCACTTGTTGCGGTTGCTCCATCGCCAAAATCCCAGTTGTAGGTCCAGCTTGGATCATAATTATCCGCCATCAAATAAAGTAATCCTGTATTGGCAGAATCGAGGTACGTGAAACTTGCATCACAGGTTGCAGGTGTACCGGCACCGCAGATTACAAAATCATCTACCGATGAAGTTACGGTTCCCTGCATATTAGCACGGGTGTGAGTGGTGTAGCTGTTGCAAGAATCTGTAGTGATCCAGATTAATAAATTCGGACCCACCTGTCCGCCATTCGGAATAATCGCCGAGTAATCACCATTGGCATCGGTCACCGCGGTTCCGAAATAACTCAATACCGTAGAGTCGGTGTAAATGATAATGGTGTGGTTGGCAATGGGATTTCCAGTACCCGATTCGGTCACCGTACCGGTGATGGTGAAATCCTGCGCAAATGCTCCGAGCGACGCAACGGTGGCTAAGAGTGAGAGGAAAATCTTTTTCATGGTTGATAGGTATTTATGGTTCATTTTTCGTTTAGCCCTTTTGGACAGTACAAAGATGAACCGAACAAAGCGGAGGATAAAGGCAGATTTTCATAATTTATACTCGTTAAAAGATAGAATAGATAGTTTAATTGACAACTATATACAAATTTACGAAGGCTTGTAAAAAATTGTTTACCAAATACTTGCGCTAGTCATTTTTTTATATTATCTTTGTGGAGATTGAAAATAAATCTTACTTATTCAACGAGGTTTTCGAGGCTTATTAATTGCTTTAATAGGTTAAGAAGCGACAAATAATTTTAATTAAAAATTTGTCACCTTATATAAATAAGATATATTTGAAATGATAAAAGCCCCCGATAAGGGAGCTTTTGGTTAAGAGGTTAAGAAGGCTTACCAAGACTTTCTTTGGTTGATAAGACCAACGGCTTCGACACGGTAACTTTTGCATCAATACCTCCCTCTCGTGACTATCCGCAAGGTGAGGGAAATCCAAACGGATTATTATTTTTGTAATTCACATTAATTATTAACCTTGTTATACCTTAAAAAAACCATAAAATTCTGATTTTTAGGTTAATGGGTGAGTTTTTTATAATTACGTAAAATTACTGTCTAAAACAATTCATTACTTAGACTGATTGATAAATGATGAGGTTATTAACAATAAATTAAATAAACCATTGTTATATTTTCAATACTGTTTTAGAAACGCATTTTAGTTTTTTATTTTAAGTTGATATTATTAATACATTTGTGACCCCTCAAATTACAAGAAATGTCAGCGTCTGAAAAGAAAAAAAAATCAGTTATAGAGATACACTACCAAAAGAATCCCTCGTATAAAATTGTACATGCAGATGGAGTATATGGTGGGTTAACTACAAAAAACTATTTGAATCTTAATTTTTATGCAGAAAGATTCCCAATACCAAAAACTAATAAATTTGAATTTGAGGATCACGAACAAGTAAAATTTACAGAAGACAAGTTGACTGCTAATGATTGTAAAAATGGATTAATAAGGGAAATTGAATGTGGAATATATATTGATATTCAAACGGCAGAAAGTCTAGCAAATTGGATACAATTAAAAATAAAAGAGTATAAACTTATCACTAGTGAATCTAGCAAGACACATAAAAAATGACATCATGTTTTTAGCTGTTAACAACAACAACAACTTCACGTGTGATAATGTGCCTTCATCTCTGGAATTTAGATTGAAGAATTTCAATTATGGTTCAATTGACGAGGGGACTTGCTTTCCAATTTTCAATTTTGGGAATCCCAATATAAATTTAGCACATCCAATTATTGTGAATATTTCATATGTGAATGATGAATATATCGGGTCGATAGATGAATTATCCATTTTTGAATATGCAGATTCATTTGATGAATTAATTGAGGCTGTGAAGGGTTATTTATCTATTCTTTTTGATGAACTATGTACCACTAAAAAGAAATTGTCTAAATCTCTTTCTGAGCAGAAAAAATTCATTTTATCTAAGGCTAATATTTAATCTTTTTTAAAATGAGTTTTAAAGTCTTTACTGAAAAAGAGATTAACACAGCTTTATTAAATAAACTGCCATATAGTTCAATAAAAAAAAATGGCAAGCATCAAATAATTTTTGTAGAAATAAATGGTAAAGTATACACTCATGTAAAAGTACCAAACCCTCATAAAAAGAAAGAATTTTGGGAAAATAAGGCTAAAAATTTAGCCCGTCAGATGTTACTTAATGCTGATGAATATAATTTGTTTATTTCTTGTAAACTTAGAAAACCTGAATACATCGAAATAATTAAAAAAAAATAATTCATTCACTTTAAGCGCACAAATTTCAACTCGTTTTTTGCAAAATCCAGCCATTATAATCGAGTAAATCATTATCACCCGAATCGGAAGCACCGCCTTCCTGGAGGAGTTGCTGACTAATTCCCTTCAGTTTTTCATCCTTACGGAGATTGGAACTGATGCAGGCGCGTTTTAACCATTGCAGCATTTGGTCCTGACGAAAATAGGATTCTTCCAACAACAATTCCGTATACGCTTTTCTGATTTTCGGAATTTGGGATTCGATGTAGTCTGCATCTTTTAATTCGAAACGAATCAGTAATTCCGCAATGAGAATCTTAAGTTGAAAGGCCTGGTCGAAAATTTTAAAATTATCTTCATGCCGAACGCGCACAATTAATTTATTGGCTTTGCGGAATTCTTTGAGATCGAAAAATTGAAGTGCCAATTGAATATCGAGGAACAATCGATTGAAGGTATTCCCAGAAATTTCCGGTTTTTGTAAAGCATCCTCAATAATTTCTACCGCTTTTTGTTTATCGATTACAGCATAATTATTTACCAGCGCATTATAATAATAGAACAAATATTTTTCACGGTGTGATGCGTTGAACTCTTCCATCCCCTTTCCAAGTATCGCAGCATAATGCAAAGAGTCGTTGTATTTTTTATTCTTAAACAATGAGTTCACCAAATACACCAACATTCCCAGTTTGGTATCGTGGTTGTTTTTATCGAATAAATTTTCTTTTGAGAATTCCTTATAGGTCTTTAACAAATATTTTTCGAGCGATACATAATCATGCTGCTGCAATAAAATACGTGATACCGACTGATAGACTTTCATCCGGAACGGAATGTTCTGCATCATTTTCGAACTCTCCGAATAATCCTTAATAATACGGTCGAGCAGTTTTGCAACCTCAACCGTTCCACTACCGAAATTCTG
>JAIBBF010000103.1 GCA_019694795.1 Flavobacteriales bacterium
AAGATTTCAAAGCGACTGGCGGACCAGCCCAGGATTTCTGTATAGGGGAATTTGCGCATTGCACTAAAATAAGGGAATTGGGAATGCAATGCACGATTGTTTATATTTAGAAAAAAATGGCCGGTAAATCACATAGTGCTCATTCCTTTACATCGGAACTCTATAAAGAAAAATCCGGTATAGGTTTTCATTATATCGAATTTCCGAAGGATGCGGAAAAAATCTTTGGAAAAAAAGGGATGATTCGTGTTCTACTTGAAGTGGGAGAACATCAGTTTCGTCGCGCTCTGATTCCAACCTCCAGCGGTTTTCATCGCATTATTATGGGAGAAGAAATTCGTAAAGCGATTGGTGTAAAAACCGGCGATCGAATTAAAGCACAAATTCGTTTTGATCCTACGGTCCCTGAATTAGTCATACCCGAAGAATTGCAGTCGATATTCGATATGGAGCCGGACGTGGAGCAGCAATTTCATTCGCTTGCACCCGGTATGAAACGACAAATTTGTTTATGGATTTCAGAAGGCAAAAAAGTTGAAACGAGGGTCAACCGCGCATTGGAAATCCTTCGCCGTTTTCAAAGCGGCCGATTTAAATTCGGTAAATAATTTTATTTCATAATGGAATGTTCCTGTATTCCATGAAAATATAATTGTTCACGCAAGTGTTTCAATTTTTGCAATAAAACGGAAAATGCAAGATCGTTTTTCAATGGCGATAACCCTTTTTCAATTGCTTCTACATACTCCTGTAATTGCTCTTCATAGTTATCGTGCTCATGCATAAATGCAATGGCCGACTCCGCATTGGCAGGCATTGATTTTTTAAGCAGATAAGGGAACACTATTTTTTCTTCCATTTCAAAATGGTCGCGCAACCTTAAACGAAAATCGCCAAACCACTTCCAGGCAATCGCCAGGGCCAGCGTTTCAGCAATGGTTCCCGCCCCCAGCAAATGCTCGAAATGCGATTCAATTTCAGGGATGCACTTTCCCAAAATAAGCGAATGATCCCGACGCAACATGCCAATAAATGATTCGGTAATCTCCCTTTGCTCGTAATAAAAGGATTCTTCTACCGGGCCCCTTAATTGTTCCATAATCATTGCTTTTCCCAAACTTCCAACCTTTCTGCGATTAAAGAAATACCCTAATGCTGGTATTCGTGCGGCACCTTTTAAACCTCCACCTGTTAACAAAGCCCGAATCTTCAAAATGCTCCCTTCATTCGCTTTTCTATTTATCAATTTTTGCTAAATTTGGCCATTCTTTTACCGCCTTCGCCAAGGCTTTGGTGGTTGAGAGGGGGATTAGCTCAGTCCAGACGCTTATGGTCTGGATGATACACTGGCTAGAGCGTCCCGACGTATTGTCGGGAAGGTCATCGGTTCAGCAAACTAATTTCCGAATGAGAATAATAAATTTTACCACCTTCGCTGAAGCTTCGGTGGTTGAAAGGGGGATTAGCTCAGCTGGCTAGAGCGCTTGCATGGCATGCAAGAGGTCATCGGTTCGACTCCGATATTCTCCACTAAACTAAATCCCGCATGTGCGGGATTTTTCTTTTTACAGCAAGAAAAAGAAAAGCAGAAAATATGTCGAATGGTTGGGGCAATCGACTTGCTGGTGCGTCCCGACGAATGTCAGGAAGGTCATCGGTTCCCTGCCCGAATGACTTCGGTCAGGCGGGGACTCCGATATTCTCCACTAAACTAAATCCCGCTAATGCGGGATTTTTCTTTTTACAGCCAGAAAAAGAAAAGCAGAAAAAATATCGAATGGTTGATTAGCTCGGTCAAAACAATGTAAGTCTGAAGGCCTGAACTGGATAGAGCGTTTGCGTGGAATGCAAGAGGTCATCGGTTCCCTGCCCGAATGACTTCGGTCAGGCGGGGACTCCGATATTCTCCACCAACAAAATCCCGCAAGTGCGGGATTTTTCTTTTTACAGTTATGTTTTACGTTTATATTTTATACTCGCCTTCTTTAGAACGTTACTACATCGGTCAAACAGAAAACCTCAATGATCGATTATTCCGACACACAAATTCCGGAAGTAAATCAACTAAAGCTGCGAATGATTGGATATTGAAATACAAAGAGGAATTCAATACCAGAAGTGAGGCAATGAAGCGGGAAGCAGAGATCAAAAAAAAGAAAAGCAGAAAAAATATCGAATGGTTGATTAGCTCGATCAAGACAATGTAAGTCTGAAGGCCTGAACTGGATAGAGCGTTTGCGTGGCATGCAAGAGGTCATCGGTTCCCTGCCCGAATGACTTCGGTCAGGCGGGGACTCCGATATTCTCCACCAACAAAATCCCGCACTTGCGGGATTTTTCTTTTTACAGTTATGTTTTACGTTTACATTCTTTACTCCAAGGAGCTCGATCGCTATTACATCGGTTAAACAGAAAACCTCAATGATCGATTATTCCGACACACAAATTCCGGAAGTAAATCAACTAAAGCTGCGAATGATTGGATATTGAAATACAAAGAGGAATTCAATACCAGAAGTGAGGCAATGAAGCGGGAAGCTGAGATCAAAAAAAAGAAAAGCAGGAAATATATCGAATGGTTGATTCAATCCATCCTGATGATGTAAGCCTGGGTGGATCCCCTGGCTGGAGCGTCCCGACGAATGTTGGGAAGGTCATCGGTCCCCTGGCCGGCTGAATCGCGATTAAGCCAGTTTCAGATATTCGCGCTAAAAATCATAAAATGTTGTTCAATATTTTGAATCGGTTTTTTGAAGAAAATAAATAGAATTTGAAATCTAAGAAGGGAAAGAAATTTTATTCAAAAGACGATGGTATATTTTGCAATTCAAATTTCTAACTTTAATCCCAGTTAATATTTAAAAAGAAAATCCCTATGAGATTGTGGAATTTTTCAATCCTATCAACAGTGTTTATTGTTTCATGTACACAAAACCAAAATCCAAAAAACACTAATGAGATTAGAAATAAAGAGGATAAGGGTACAATTGAAAACAACTCAAACATTATAATATATAATTACGACAGCATAACTTATCAAAAATGCAACTATTATGGTGATTGGGACTCAGAGCCAACAGATAGCTTTTATATTCTATCTGTAAATTCAGTTGAGCTTATTAAACCCTATTTAAAAGATAGTTCAATTCAAAAATATTCATGTTGTCCGGAACATATATCAGGGTTTATGACTGTTTATTCGGACGGTAAGGCATTTCGGAGATATCAGGTGGCGGCAGATGGCGGGCTTGTGGGTGAAGAGTTTGATTCACTCTATACCTTTTTGGTTCCCTTTAACTATCAAACACGGATTAAAATTCCAAAAAAACAATGGGATTTAATCATTTCTGACATAATAAGAATTAAAGTTCCCATTGATAAAATGGAAAAAATGTAATCTATATTTTAATCTAAAATTCCGGATGCCTGGAGAAATTAGGGGTCGGAAAATTGAAAAGTCGGGTGTTGTGGTGGATTTCCGTTTCGATGCTAGTGGTGGAAAAATAAAATACCTTATTCAGTCTCCTTCCGGAAAAACCGAAATTTTGGAAGAACATTCTACTCCTTTGTTTCAGCAGGAAAAAAACTTATTTTTTTACATCATCGTGCATGAAAAAAAGATACAAGTGCCCCGTTCCGCTTTTTTTCAATTGATTCATTTCCGGGAAGTAGAAATCGAATACTCCAGCTCCGGACAATATCTGAAACACCGGGAAATAAATTAGGATGAAAAAGAATTGATGGTGCAAAGGTTGGTTTAAAACCCATTGCAAGATTATTTCGACAATCTGAAAAAATCACATTCCGCTTAAGCGTTCTGCATTTTTCCTCCAAAAAATGACAACAGGAATAAACCGATCCCCACACCAAATAATAATCCTTTATAAAGATCATTCAGCGAAGTGAACTGAAAAACATAAACAGCAGAAGCCAGCATCAACATGCCGCTTGCTCTTAGGTAGATGCTGGTTGGACTATTTTTCATACACCAATTTTTACCGAAGTTAAAAAAACAAGAGCAGTCCTCAAAAAGAAGCAATCACTTTGTTTCCCATTGCTATTCCTTTAAGACTACCAGTCAGCATATTTTCAACCACCAAAGCTTTAGCAAAGATGGGAATCAACCACCGAAGCCTTGGCGAAGGTGGTAATTCGTACTCCAAAATATAGGAATTTGTCGAAGCCCGATTTGTGCTATTCCTAAATTGATTACCTTGAACAAAACTATCGTCTATGAAAAAAGCTCTACTTGCATTTTTCGCTTTTATGGGGATGTTTATGGCTTCCTCTTCCTATGCTCAAAATTGTACCATTAACAACAGTCTCACCGTTCCGGGAATCGATCCGGATACTTTACCGGATGGACATGTAGGTCAGTTTTACAGCGAGGACATTCAATTTGTGCTGCCCACCGACACCATGGGTTATACCTTTCTGAATTTCCACATTCTTTCTATCTCTTTGCCCATCGGACTCAACTGGCAATGTTCCAACAATGCTAATGGATGCAATTACGATCCGGCAGTTGATATTCACGGATGTGTTAATGTATACGGTACACCATTGTTACCGGGACAATATCCCATTGATGTAACCGTAGTTGCCGATTTAAATATTGTTAGCGGATATCCGGTTACCTTTCAATCCTTCATCGAAATATTGCCGGGAAATACAGTGATTTCTAACAATGGATTTTCCATGTCGAACCCTTCCGGTTGCGCGCCAATAACGGTTGGATTTACCAATAACAATCCCGGATTACTTCAATACTCCTGGGATTTTGGTAATGGCAATATGAGTTCATTGGAAAATCCTGTTCCGCAAGTGTACACCAATCCCGGAAATTACATTGTGGAATATTCGGCATGGGATAATCTGGATACCATTGATGTATATACCATGACGGGTTTAACCATTACCGCCATGAGTAATTATGGAGGAGGATTCCCTTCATTCGAAAATGCAGATGCTTATTTTATTTTAAAAGAAAACGGAACAACCATTTTTCAATCGGCCATCATTGGCGATCAGGATCCACCGGTAAGCTGGACTACCAATCTAGTTCTTAATGCAGCGAATACCTATGTACTCGAAATTTGGGAAGCGGATGACAGCTACGGAGAAATACTTTTTGGTGCCGACGATTACATGGGTAATCACACCGTGATGTTGAGTGGATGTAACGGATGTGCTGCAGGAACCTCGACAATTAATTACAGCATTACGCATCAGGTAATTTATCCTACTCCATTTGTTTATTCGGTAGACACCGTTCACGTATATGGTTATCCGGGCACACCGAACATTGTTTATGATTCACTCAATCATGTTCTTTACACCGATTCATCCCAATATTATTTGCAATGGTATTACAATGGAAGTCCGGTAGCTGGTGCCAATAACGATTCATTGATTGTGCAATTATCCGGCGAATATTCCGTAGTTGCAATTAACGCTAATGGTTGTCCGGCCCCTTCTGCAGATATCACCGCTGTGTACTGTGGAAACAATTACCATCCAAATGTTCAGTTAAACGGCGCCGTGCTTTCTACTGCCGACACGCTCAACAATTCCTTCCAATGGCAGTATAATGGAATTGATATTCCAGGCGCAACCAATT
>JAIBBF010000104.1 GCA_019694795.1 Flavobacteriales bacterium
TCCTTGTGCGACCAATCCTCCAGCATATAGAGCGAAAACACCAATCGAAATCCGTCAGGCAGCAGCGACAAATTTTCTTTAATCATCTCCGCCGTACAACCATCCGGAACAGCCGATTCCGATTCATTTACTTCCTCGTCCCTAAATTCAGTGTGATCATTTAAATCAGCAAAAACCATTTTTCGTTTTTTTGCCGCATTAATACTTTTATTCACTACAATCCGCTTCAGCCAGGAACCGAATGAAGAATCACCTCTAAACTTATCTATCCCAATAAATGCCTCCGTGAAAGCCTCCTGAAGAATATCTTCACTCTCTTCACGATTAAGCAGGATGCGATAACTCACGTTATACATCGCTTTGGCGTAAAGGCGATAGAGTTCAAACTGGGCAGACCTCTCCCCTTTGCGGCAGCCTTCTACCAAATGATCGTGAATATGGATCTCTGTTGGGTTCACTGATGCAAAAATGCTAAAACCTGCCGAATTTTAAACCGAAATTTGCCGACCAACCACTCAATTCATTCCCAATTGCACTTCCGAAATATCCATCACTTACAAAACGATAAGAAGCACCGGCATGAAAACGCATCCATTTAAACACATTCAATTCAAGATTTACCCCCGGTTCTGCAATAAAAAATGCATCTCCAAAATAATTTTCCCAATCGGTATTTCCGAAATTGTAATAGTAACCCATATACGAAGGACGCAATCCCGCTCCTCCGGCTCCAATTAAAACCGGAAACGTTAAGTGAACCAATGAGCGGGAAAAAATCACAGGTTCAACCAATAATCCGCCATATCCTAAATCATAATAATAACGATGTCCGTTTTGATCCACCAAATTACTTTGTACCGGACTCACTAATCCGTAACCTGCAAATCCAATGTTTAAACGATGATTAAAAACCAATGAAACTTCTGCACCTGTCATCCAGGAATATTGTTCATTGATCACCGAAGGTTTATTGGATAAACCAATGTAAAAACCAATTGGTGTTCCTTTCTTAAATAAGGTTTGATCTTGTTCCTGATCATACCGCATTTTTTTCACTTTGGTGCTATCCCCATTCGAGGCATTTGCAAGCAACACCGAAAAACTAAAGATGAATACGAGAATTTTTTTCATGTTCTTTTTTTTAATTCATGTGAATAAGTTGACCGGAACCTGTAATGTTACTTTGAAGCACAGAAGGAGTTCCCCAATAATAAACGTCACCGCTACCGGTGATGGAAACCGTTAAGGTATCGGAAACCGAAATCCGGATATCGCCACTACCTGTAGATGTTATGGACGATTTTACCGTATTGAGATCTTTAAAATTTAAATCGCCCGAACCTTTTAATTGAATGGCTAATTGAGGAACGGCTCCGTTAAAATAAATATCTCCTGAACCTTGATTGATGAGATCAACCGCATTTGAATTTACCGTTAAAGCAACATCACCGGATCCGTAATGTGAAAAGGAACTGAACTGCATGGCAGAACTACCATCCACATCGCCAGAGCCGCTTAAATAAATTTCATCGTATGCGGTTTGCGAGATATAAATATTGACTTTCCCCCAAAACCAATCGGTGTGAGAATCCTGTTCAATTTTTAATCGACCATTATTTACAGTGGTGTAAATTCCCGACATCCAGTTTTCCGGTGCACTTACACGTATTATATAGGAAGTATCGGAACTAAAGTGAACATCTGCCGAGCCGTAAACCGAGAGGTCATAAAAAGTGCCCGGATTCCGGTCCTCCGTAATCTGTGGTCCTGCATCGTGTCTCCATGGCCTGCAAGCCAGCATAAAAAGTGGGAAAGCAAATAAAATAAGGCGTTTCATGGTTTCTTTTTATTTCAAGGACAAGGCACTTTAAAAAGGTTGCATGAAATCCTGAAAAATTCGTCGACTTTAATCCACAATCTCCTTTTCATATTTAGGACCTAACCTAACCTTTAAAAATTCGTTTAGCTCTTATATTCGTTAGGCACTGAAACCTTAAAACAACCGGTTATGATGATGGCAAAAAAGAAAAGTCAGGTGAAAATATTTGTATTAGACACCTCTGTGATTTTACACGATCACAATTCGCTCAACAATTTCGAAGAAAACTATGTTGCCGTCCCCATCGTGGTGCTGGAGGAACTCGATAATTTTAAGCGAGGTCACGATTCCAAAAATTTCGAAGCGCGCGAATTCATCCGTATTATGGATAAATTATCGGGGAATCAAAGTTTACAGGAATGGATTCCCTTAGAAGGGAATAACAAAGGAAAATTTAAAATTGTAATGACCGGCAAGCATACCGGAATGGATGCCAATGTGGTTTACGGAGAACGTAAAGCGGATCACCGCATTTTAAATGCAGCACTTACATTAATGGATGAAGAACCGGATAAAATGGTTATTCTGGTTTCAAAGGATATCAATCTGCGTTTAAAAGCGAAAGCCTTAAACATCCATGCAGAGGATTATGAAACCGGAAAAATTCAGGACATCTCCAATTTCAATACCGGCAGAACCACCATTGAAAATATTGAAGCAGAAGAAATCCGACGCATTTTTACTGATGGATTTACTGAAAATACCGGCATTTTAAATGGAGATAAAGTCAATAATCAATTCTACATTTTAAAAAGCGATAAATCATCTACCCTCGCCTATTACAATCCATTTGCAGAACGGGTAGAACGGGTGGAAAAGCAATTTACCTATGGAATTAAACCTCGTAATGCAGAACAAACCTTTGCACTGCATGCGATCATGAACGACGATGTAAAACTGGTCACCATTCAAGGTGTAGCAGGAACCGGTAAAACACTTCTTGCTTTAGCGGGTGCCATTGAACAGCGAAAAAAATACAACCAGATCATCCTGGCTCGTCCCATTGTTCCATTAAGCAATAAAGACATTGGATATTTACCCGGCGATGCCAATGAAAAAATTAATCCATACATGGAACCACTGTGGGATAATTTAAAATTCATTAAAAGTCAGTTCTCCGAAAACGAAAAACGATACAAGGCCATCGACGAAATGTTGCAGGAGCAGAAAATAGTGGTAACTCCACTTGCCTTTATCCGCGGCCGGAGTTTTTCCAATATCTTTTTCATTATTGATGAAGCACAAAACCTTACTCCTCACGAAGTAAAAACCATCATCACCCGTGCAGGAGAGAATACCAAAATAATTTTTACGGGAGATGTGTTTCAGATTGATACTCCTTATCTGGACGAACAGTCCAACGGTCTTTCCTATATTATTGACCGTTTAAAAGGGAACAAGCTATACGCACACATCACCTTAGAAAAAGGTGAACGATCGGAACTTGCGAATCTCGCTAACGATTTATTATAAATAAAGATCCCCCGCACAACGGGGGATTTTTTTTTAATGCGCACTCAATAATGAATGCTCAGGAATTAAAAACTTGCGCTTTCTAATACTGAAATGAGTTGGATGCTGAAACAGAAAATGAAGTTCCGGATAAATGGATTCATTCATTTGCTGATGATATGAAAAAGCAGAAACATGTTCCAGTTTTCCAAGCGGACCCGCAATGGCCGATTGTAAAATAATTTCATGATTCACTTTTTCGATTTTTAATACATAATGAGAAATGCGACGTTTATCGCGACAAATCACAACTTCATTATGTACTTCCATGATTAAATCATGATTTTCAGAAATAATTTTTCCTATTTCCTCTGCAGAAAAAGTATAGGACTTAAACGTTAATTTTCGTGAGCAAATCCAATAATCCTTCCATACCGAAAAGGCTGCATAAAACAATACAATTAACAAGGGTAAGGGTATGATATGAAAAACATCATTCGTATCGCTCAGCCATCCCGTATCTAATAACAAGACCACAAATCCAAGCGGTAATACGATGCCTATCATCAAGAGCTCGGTAAAATAAAGGATACTGCGTTTCGGATACATGCTGTCTGTTTCGTACTTACACGCACAATCCAATCCAAAGGATTAAACCGCTGAAAAACAAAACAAATAAGAAAAGTAATTATCCTAAATCGGGAATTAAATTTTGTTTTTGGCATCGGGCGACAAAGAGGATAATTCCAAAATAATCCGGTTATCCATGCGTAAATGCTGCGCAAAAAAAGAAGCCCGCTGCCATCGGCGGTAACGATCCGTCATGCAGGAACTCATTACAACGCCTTCTTTGGTTTCTTTTAAAATCAACACATACGTTCCCACAAATAATTCGTTGGAAAGCATAATGTCGCCACTGTCTAAATGCACACGCATCTCCATTTCCAGTTTTTCGGAAAGTTGAGAAGCAAATAAACGCAGATCTTTCACCGGATAACGTACCACTTTGTTTTTCATGCCGCGGAAAAACCCTAACCAAACGCTTATTCCCATGAACACCAATAAAGCCAATAATGGAAGCGGAATAAAAAATTCGGAATCACTCACGCCATTTAACCATCCTGTGCTGAGTAAGGAATAAAGAAATGAAGCCGGTAGTAAAAATCCTATCAGAAATAATTCAGTAAAAAATATGAGATTTCGTTTAGGAAGCATAAAAATTCCGGTTCGCCTTGGAACTGAAATTTAATCATTTTCCCTTAAAATCGAAAAAATAAGAAGATGAAAATGAAACAACTAGCATTCCTGCTACAGGTGCCAGGAGATATACCCATAAATGGTCAAGCATTCCTGAAATTAAAGCGGGACCAACCGATCGCGCCGGGTTCATCGATGCCCCGGTGAATGGTCCGCCCCAATACGCTTCCAATCCCACTGTTAATCCTATGACGAATGCAGATAAAAACAGCGATAATTTCCAATGAATACTGAGAAGGATAACCAGCATCAATAATCCACTCAACATCATTTCCAGCAAAAAGGAATTCAAAACTCCCGATGTGGGAAGTGTTGTTCCCAAACTTTTCGATGCAGGAAATATATAATGACTGATCGCAGAAATAAAAATTGCTGCTGCGATTTGCAAAAGGATAAAAAGAAAAAAATCTTTCCATGCAATCGATTTTTTCATCCACATACTTGCACTAACTGCCGGATTAAAATGTCCGCTTCCCATTGGGGAAATAATCAGAATAGCCAGAAATACGGATAAACCGAAAAAAAATGAAATCACCGGATGAGTAAAAAATGAATATCCCGATTCAGCCAGGACAATGGTACCTGTCCCCACCACCATAATGATAGATGTACCTAAAAATTCTGCCAGGTATTTTTTCATGCTTTCAATACGGATAACAAGAAAAATATTTCTGTGGCAATAAGCAAAGAAGTAGAGTGATAATG
>JAIBBF010000105.1 GCA_019694795.1 Flavobacteriales bacterium
CCTTATGTAAAACGCGATACCAATTACATGCACAAACATCATTACCGCATTTTCGATTTGAAGAAAAATGAGGTAAGTATTTCGGCAGTGAATTGGAAAAAACTCAGTAAAGATTATTTCCCCTATCGCATTCGTCAGGAAGGCGGAACATGGAATAGTTTGGGATTGATTGTTTTTTACTTCCCGAATAAATTCGATGTGTATTTGCACGATACCCCCATGAAACCCTTGTTTAAACGTGAAGTGAGAAACTTCTCGCATGGATGTATGCGCTTGCAGGATCCTTTTAAACTGGGAGAAATGGTGTGGGAGCATTTTAATCCAAAGGATACTGTTACATCCGACACCTTAAAAAACTGGGCACTTCGTGATGCGGTTGAAAAACGATATCCGCTAAAAAAACCGATTCCGATAGAAGTGGATTATATCACTGTAACCAGCGATTCACTTTCTCATATTTATTTCCATTACGATGTGTATGGTCGGGATGAAAAGTATCTGAAAATAATTGAAACATTAAATCGTAAAGTGCAGGACTGATGGAGCAGATAAAAAAAGATCCGCGTTCAATCCGTATCAGCGATTATCATTATGAACTTCCTCAGGAAAAAATTGCTGTTTTTCCGTCAGATGAAAGGGATTCTTCGCGTTTATTGATTTACAAAGAAGGTTCCATTTCCGAATCGAACTATCGTTCCATTGCCAATGAATTAACTGCAGGATCGCTTTTGTTTTTTAATAACACGAAAGTGATCAATGCGCGACTCGAATTCAAAAATTCGAATGGAGGTCGCATAGAAGTCTTTTGTCTTGAACCTTCCGAGAACAAAGATATGGCACAGGCGATGGCGGCGTGCGGGAGTTCTGCATGGAATTGTATGGTGGGCGGATTATCTAAATGGCGGGAAGAAGATTTACTGTTGGAGCAAAATGGAATTCGTATAAAAGTCAGCAAACAGGAAGTTACGAGTCAATCGGTACTCGTCCAATTTACCTGGCAACCGCAAGAAAAAAGTTTTGCGGAAATCCTTCATGAAGTGGGAGCATTACCCATTCCTCCTTATTTAAAACGCGACACGGAAGCCATCGATATACAACGCTATCAAACTGTCTATGCAAAACACGAAGGCTCGGTGGCAGCACCCACGGCGGGATTGCATTTTACAGAGCGCGTATTTGCAGATTTAAAGGCTCATCACTGTGAAGTGGAATACCTTACGCTACATGTGGGGGCGGGGACATTCAAGCCGGTTAAATCGGAACAGATGGAGGGTCATGATATGCATGCCGAAACCATCGACGTGCAGCGATCGGTCATTCATAAAATCGCCGGACATTCCGGTTCGCGCGTGGCAGTAGGAACCACCTCCATGCGTACGCTGGAGAGTTTGTATTGGATCGGACTTAAACTGGCACAACAGCCAACGATTCGTCCCGAACAACTCGATTTAAAACAATGGGAAGTGTATGAAATGCAAGAACAAACTCTTTCACTCAGCGAATCGATGCAGCATCTGCTTCATTGGATGGATCGCTTTGAGTTGGACCGCCTGATTTGTTCCACTTCCATTTTAATTGCGCCGGGTTATGATTTTAAAGTGGTGGATGCACTCGTTACGAATTTTCATCAACCGGGCAGCACGCTGATTTTATTGGTGGCGGCGTTTGTTGGGGAAGATTGGCGAAAAATTTATGATTATGCTTTACATCATCATTTCCGTTTTTTGAGTTATGGAGATGGTTCATTATTATTCCGAAATAAAAACAATGAAACAACGTAAATCGATTTCTATGAAAAAAATTATTTTGTTTTTTACACTGGTATCACCGGTGGTGACATTCGCTCAATCGCATACACCCATGACCATCTCTGCGCAGGTTGGCGTAGATGGCGCAGGACATGGCACAGTATATGAAAACAAATACAACGGAACCGTATTGGATCGCGATACCAGCGGAGCGGCAACGGTGATGTATCCTGTTTCGGTGCATGTGAACGTGTTTAAATGGGTTTCGGTTGGATTAGTATTCCAGGCCGGTAGTTATATCGAAGATCCGGATAATGCAGAAGCGAATGGAAATAAAGCGCGATTCTTAAGCGGAGAAATAAAATTCTATCCCGTTAACAAAGATAAGTTTGCCTGGTACCTTGGATTCCGATTCGGCGGATCGCATTTGGAAATTAACCGACTGATTGATATTGTTGGCGTAAAAGTTCCTTATCAGTATCAGTTTTCCGGAAGTAATTTTGGAGCGTTTACTGGTTTCAACTGGTATTTTGCAAAAAATGTGGGGATGTATTTCAATCTCGGATATACCTCCAATAATTTTCTGTTGACCGATTATTCCATCAATTCAACGGCACAAAATATTTCAGGCTTTGATAATCACATGTGGACGAAAGGTGCCAATGCTTCATTGGGACTGGCGCTTCGTTTCGGTGGTAAATAATTCTTCATCGCCAAGCGAAATCATTTGTTATTTTTGCGCCCATGAGCAATATCGTTGAAATCAATCGTCGCCGTACATTCGGAATCATTTCCCACCCGGATGCCGGTAAAACTACGCTTACGGAGAAGCTGCTTCTATTTGGAGGAGCCATCCAAACGGCAGGAGCGGTGAAGTCGAACAAAATCAAAAAATCGGCGACCTCCGACTTTATGGAGATTGAAAAACAACGCGGAATTTCTGTGGCCACCTCGGTGATGGCGTTTAACTACAAAGGACTCCAGATCAACCTGCTCGATACGCCCGGTCACAAAGATTTTGCCGAAGATACTTATCGCACGCTGACTGCGGTGGACAGTGTGATTCTGGTGATTGACTGTGCCAATGGGGTAGAGGAGCAAACCGAAAAATTGATGAGTGTATGCAGAATGCGCAATACTCCGGTTATTATTTTCATTAATAAAATGGACCGTGAAGGAAGAGATGCATTTGATTTGCTGGATGAAATTGAAGAGAAATTAAATATTCGTGTTCGTCCCTTAAGCTGGCCGATCGGAATCGGAGCAACGTTTAAAGGAGTTTATAACATCTATGAAAAAAATCTGAATTTATTTGAAGCAAGCAAAACATCCATTGCCAAAGAAATTGTTCAGATTAATCATCTCGAAGAAAATACCCTCGATGAAATTGTAGGAGAACGTGGAGCAAAACAACTGCGTCAGGATGTCGATTTAATTGAAGGTGTTTACGATCCCTTCGATGAAAAAACCTATCTCACCGGTGAAGTAGCTCCTGTATTTTTTGGATCTGCATTAAATAACTTCGGTGTGCAGGAATTATTGGATGCCTTCATTCGCATTTCGCCAACACCGCAGGGTCGTCCAACCGACAAACGTTTTGTTGAACCCACAGAGCCAAAATTTTCTGGATTCGTTTTTAAAATTCACGCCAACCTCGATCCGAAGCACCGAGATCGTATTGCGTTTTTGCGCATTGTGAGTGGAAAGTTTGAGAAGAACACCTTTTATCACCATGTGCGTCTGGATAAAGATTTCCGTTTTGCGAATCCCACCAGCTTTATGGCTTCGGAAAAAAATATCATTGATGAAGCTTATCCCGGAGATGTAGTTGGATTGTATGATACCGGTAATTTTAAAATCGGAGATACACTCACCGAAGGTGAAAATATGTTGTACCAGGGAATACCAAGTTTTTCTCCCGAAATTTTCCGCGAGCTGGTGAACAACGATCCAATGAAAACCAAGCAGCTGGAAAAAGGAATTCAACAGCTCACCGACGAAGGTGTGGCGCAGTTGTTTATTCAGCAACCGGGTAACCGTAAAATTGTTGGTACGGTAGGAGAATTACAATTTGAAGTGATTCAATACCGCCTGAAACACGAATATGGTGCTTCCTGTCAGTTTATGCCCGTAAATATGTTTAAAGCATGTTGGATCACCAGTGATGATAAAGCGAAACTGGAAGAATTCATTCGTATTAAAGTTTCCAATATAGCGTTCGACAAAGATCAGCAAATGGTTTACCTGGCGGAGTCGCCTTTTTTATTAAAAATGGCCGAACAAAACTATCCGGAAATTACGTTCCACACCACTTCGGAATTTAAACGCAACGGATAATTACCCGGGTTTCTGTTTTTGTTAGATGATGCTGCCGTTTTTGTGAACATACATCTGCAGAGAATACCGATTTTACCCTGTTTCTATTCCGTATAAATGCGGAAATTCGCGTTTGTTCCTCAATGCGATATGGTTCTAAAAGGCCTTGTTTTATTGGTGTTTCGAAAGGATTGAGTCTCCTTCTTAGGTAGTTTTACGCGGCCCAATCGGCATTTTCAGTTGAATGGTCTTTGTAGTTTTGGAGTGTAGAAAGAACCAAAATTATGAGCTATTTAATCACTCCTTCGCGCATTGTTGTTCCGCAAAAAACGACTCCCGTAAAAAAGGTAAAATCGAAACAGGAACAAGCCAGTATAATGGCAGGATTGTTTGCACTGGACTATCTGTTGGAAGGTGTTCAAATCATCGGATACGACTGGAAATTCAAATATGTAAACGAAGCGTTGGTTACGCAAAGTAAACATCATACCAAACGCGAAATTTTGGGAATGTCCTTGCTGGATTTATATCCCGGTATTGAATTTTCCGAAATGTTTCAGGCTTTGCGCAATTGCATGTTGTTGCGCGAATCGAATAAGTTTGAAGCGGAATTGAGTTTTACCCATGGAAACCCCAGTTGGTTCGAAATGCGTGTGGAGCCGATAGAAGATGGATTGATGATTTTTACGCTTGATATCACTGAACGTAAAAAATCGGAAGATGCATTGAAAAAACTGAATGAAAATCTGGAAGAGAAAATTGAAAGTCGAACCGCACAACTACAGGCGAAGAATAAGGATATAATGGATAGTCTGAATTACGCCCGTAAAATTCAGCAGGCTTTTCTTCCGAAACGCAGTATGCTCATGGATTCTTTTATTGAGTCGATGGTGATTTACCAACCCAAAGATGTAGTGAGCGGCGATTTTTATTGGTTGCGCAAAGATGAAAACTATACCTATCTGGCAGTGGCGGATTGTACAGGACACGGCGTTCCCGGTGCCTTGGTGAGCATGATTGGTATGGAGCAACTGAATAACCTCGTTCTTGAACTCGATTCACCGGCTAAAATGCTCGAAAATCTGAATGAGGTAGTCAGTACCGCTCTTCGTCAGAATGAACGCCAGGAAGGCTCGCAGGATGG
>JAIBBF010000106.1 GCA_019694795.1 Flavobacteriales bacterium
TTTATGATTAGTACTATGGAAAGTAAATACACTGCCGAGGAGTTAATGCATTTGGAAGATGAGCATGGTGCTCACAATTACCATCCTTTACCGGTGGTTTTGGATCGAGGAGAAGGGGTGTATGTGTGGGATGTAAACGGGAAAAAATATTTCGATTTTTTATCTGCCTATTCTGCCGTTAACCAGGGACATTGCCATCCGAGGATTATTGGAGCACTTAAAGATCAGGCTGAAAAGCTGACCCTCACTTCTCGTGCATTTTACAATGATGTTTTAGGTGTATATGAAAAATACGTAACCGAATTTTTTGGTTATGATAAGGTATTGCCTATGAACACCGGCGCCGAAGCAGTTGAAACAGCCATAAAAATTTGCCGTAAATGGTCGTATGAGAAAAAAGGCATTCCTGCCAATGAAGCCGTTATTGTGGTTTGTGGAAGTAATTTTCATGGAAGAACAACTACTATTGTTTCATTCTCGAGCGATGCCGATTCAAAAAATAATTTCGGTCCCTTTCCGGGTGGTTTCGTTTCTATTCCTTACAATGATTTATTGGCATTAGAAACTATTTTACAAAACCCGAATGTTGCCGGATTTTTGGTTGAGCCTATTCAAGGTGAAGCGGGTGTAAAAGTTCCGGATACTGATTATTTGCACAAGGCTTACCGCATGTGTAAAGAAAAGAATGTATTGTTTATTGCAGACGAAATTCAAACCGGCATTGCACGCACTGGTAGCATGCTGGCCACTTGCGGGAATTGTAATTGCGAAAAATCATGTCAACGTCAGCCGGATACTTATTTTAAAGCTGATGTTCTTATTCTCGGAAAAGCGCTGGCTGGTGGAGTGTATCCTGTTTCTGCAGTCTTGGCCGATAATGAAATTATGATGGTCATTAAGCCTGGTCAGCACGGCTCTACCTTTGGCGGAAATCCATTGGCTTGTAAAGTGGCTATTGAGTCGCTGGAAGTAGTGGTGGATGAGAATCTGATCAGTAATGCCCGCCGTCTCGGAAAAATTTTCAGGGCGGAAATGGAGAAGTTGATCGCCGAAAGTAGTCTGATAACTTTAGTCCGCGGAAAAGGCTTGTTAAATGCTATTGTAATTAACGATACTCCTGATAGTACCACAGCATGGGATTTGTGCCTTAAACTTGCTGAAAATGGTCTGTTAGCCAAACCTACGCATGGTAATATCATTCGTTTTGCACCACCACTGGTGATGAACGAAGAGCAATTGATGGAATGTGTTTCCATTATTCGAACTACGGTTCTTGCATTTAAGAAATAAACTAATTGCACAAAAAAAAAGATCCGTCATTACAACGGATCTTTTTTTTGCTTTAACTGGTGTTATATTCGAAAAGCTTTATTTCTTTTCCTGATATCCAACGATGCGATCGATGGTTGATGTGGATACATAGTGATATCCCGGACGTGCCTGATTGTAAATTTTCAATGCTAATTTTTTTCCTTCTTCACTTTGTACAAGTGCTTTGTATAATGGAGTAAGGAATTTGCGGCGACCAACCGTGGTAAGGAATTTTTCAATTTCCGGATTTGCATCTTTGTAACCACTGGTAATGGTGATTTGGAACCATAAACATGCAATTTCAGCATTGCCCGATTTGGTGAAATGGAAGGCATTATCGAGGTCCTTAATTTGTGCATTGTTCAATACCTGGGGCAAATTTTTCAGGAAGTGCATCCATTCGTGGGTCGACCAATCAGCGGTGGTTAATTTTGCAGCTGGAGTTCCGGTTGTCCATTGTCCAATAGCTGCATCCACTGCTTTAAATTTGGCAGAGCTCACCATGGTGATGTTGGAAGGAATTCCTCTTCCGTTTACCCACTCATCTACATTTACGGTAAGGTTGTATTTTTTTACCAGATTTTTGTCGAGGTACTCAAGGAAGATGTCGGTTGTCATGGGCTGGAATGCGTGTTCGGTGAAGTAATTTTTCAGGAACACATCAAATTTTTCTCTTCCTGCAGCTTCTTCGAGCATACGAAGGAAGAACGCTCCTTTTTCATAAGCGATTTCCGACATCGCATCGTCTGGATTGCGGTCCGACAAATCGAGTTTTAATTTGGTATCGTCCGGATTTCCTGCAAGTCCTTCAACTTCGTCGAGTAAGTCCTGATAGCCCAATTGAGCAAGCATTTCTGCATATTCTTTTCCGTATAATTCTTCCATAATACGGCGTTCGAAATAAACGGTAAATCCTTCATTCAACCAGAAATCGTTCCAGGTAGCGTTGGTTACCAGATTACCCGACCAGCTGTGCGCCATTTCGTGTGCAATAAGACTAGTTAAAGAACGGTCGCCGGCAATAATGGTTGGAGTTGCGAAAGTTAAACGCGGATTTTCCATTCCTCCAAAAGGAAAACTAGGAGGAAGAACGATAATATCATAACGTTCCCATTTGTATGGACCATATAAACGCTCAGCTGCTTCCAGCATTTTTTCTGTGTCCACCAACTCATTTGCACATTTATCGAGCATGGAAGGTTCAGTATAAACACCGGTGCGGTTACCTAATGTTTTAAATGAAATATCTCCTGCTGCTAAAGCGATGAGGTAAGAAGGAATCGGTTGATTCATTTCGAATTCGTAAACGCCATCTGCTGTTTTTTCAGTTGGGTTTTTAGCACTCATTACCACCATCAGTTCTTTTGGTGCTTTAACTTTTGCCTTATAGGTAATTCTGTTTCCTGGTGTATCCTGAATAGGAATCCATGTTCTGGTTAAGATAGCTTCACCCTGGGTGAAAAGATAAGGGTGTTTTTTACCTGCAGTTTGTGCGGGACTTAACCATTGAAGCGCCTCACATTTATCGGTTGTGTTATAGAAAATCGAGATTTTTTTCGCCTCTTTGGTAATGGGAATAAAAATGGGAGATCCTAACAATTCATCTTCCGTTCCCATGGCAAATTTTACTTCCTGATCATCCACCAATACTTTTTGAATGTTAATGTATTTGCTATCGAAAATGGCAGTGTCTGCGCCTTTGTTTACGATATCGTAATTGGCACTTCCGTTTAACTGTTTTTTATCAAAATCAATTGTAATATCGAGGAAAAGTGATGTTGAATAAACTTTATCCACATTCGAAAAACTGTGTTCATCTTTTACATTTAGATGTGTGTGTTCGATGGTGGCTACCTTAGTAGAGTCGGATGTTGCACCTTCTTTATTTTCTTCTGCTTTCGGTGAACACATGCTCAACAACACGGCAGAACTGAATAAAAGCGATTTTCTTATCATGAGGCTTTTTTTGGGTGCGCTAATTTAGAAGTTTCGATGAATTGACAAAGCCCTATTTCGCTTACTGCTCGATTTCGACCGATGAAAACAAAAAAAGCCCTGAAACTAAATTCAGGGCTTTTTTTTAAGTGTTGGAATTCAATTATTTGACTTCAGCCATCAATTTGCGGATAACAGGTGAAAGCAGGATCATAAGGACCCCGGCTGCCAGTGAAATATATCCGATCATCTCATATCCGGACGTGTATTGCTCCAGTTTCTCAACGTTGGTCAGGTTTTTACCGGATTCGTCGGAAGCTAAAGCCGAACCAATTAGTCCCGCGCCGTATTGACCATAAGCACTAGCGAGGAACCAGGTCCCCATCATAACTCCATATAAGCGTTTAGGCGATAATTTGGTAATCATTGACAGTCCAATTGGCGATAAACATAATTCACCAATGGTGGTGATGAGATAGGCTAAAACGAACAAGCTTAAAGGTGCCATTCCGTCTTTATTCGCATAAAATTTACTCATGAAAAACACCAGGAATCCAATTCCAAGAAACACAAATCCTAATCCGAATTTTACAACAGTGTTTGGTTCTGCTTTTCGCTTAGCAAGTGCAAGCCATAATAGTCCAACCAAAGGAGCGAATAGAATAACATACAATGCGTTTACGGAGTTGTTTACCGAGGTCATGTTTAAACCATGACTTTGCACATTTCCGATGGCAAAATAATTCAGCGATCCTCCTCCTTGTTCAAAAAAGGACCAGAAAATAAAGGAGAAGAAAATAAGGATCGAAGCAGCCACCAATTTTCTGGCTTCGGCCCGTTCGCATTTTCTGATTTCTATAAATAAATAAGCAATTACAATAATGGCTACAATCAGGAAGATTAAATCCACCAATTGAACGATGTACTTATTGATGATATTGAAGGCACCACTATCGTTGATGTTTATTTCTTTTTCGGTTCCTTTTTCGTTATTAAAAAGGATTTTATTTCCAATCGTTCCTTCCTGCAATTCGAGGTGAGAAACTACAGAAGTATTGATACCGCTGAGTTCAAATTTTCCTTCTGCATTGGTGGTGGCCGTTCCGATGGTTTTTTTGTTTTCATCCACTAAAGCGATGTTGGCATTAGGGACAAAAACAGAGTCGGCCATTAATTTTCCGCTAAAGGTTGCTGCATTGGCATCGCCTGTAAAATGGACCGTTTTATGTGTTCCGAAGAGGGAAGTCATATTGAATTCCATCGGATAATAAATCAGGCTGAAAAATAAAGGCACAAACAATAATGTTCCGAAAAAGTAAAAGAAACCTTTAGAAACACCAGCTGTTTTCTTTTCGAAAATTTCCGGTTTAGGCGTTAATCCGATTGGTCCCAATGATTTCTGCGTAAACATAAACAGGGTTAATCCCAACAGCATACAAATACCCGCCAAACTAAATCCTAATGACCAGCTATAAGCCGTACCGATATA
>JAIBBF010000107.1 GCA_019694795.1 Flavobacteriales bacterium
TAGAATTATTTGTTGCGTTTCGGTTGAATAAACACCGTATAAATAATCCAGTCGTACACGTAAAAAGTTTTCACCTAACCAATCGAATGCCGAATACATTTCGGGAATTACGATTTTGTTTTTGTAATACAATCCACATTGTCCCCCATTGCAAACTTCAAAATAATCTGATCCTAAAACACGGATATCTGTATACTGAAAAGGAACCCATTCTTCGCCATGTGGATCCAAAACGCCGTAGAAATTATTGATTCGTCCCACCAAATTATTTTCTTCTCCCACTTTTATGAGTGTATCAAACGACTCGGGGCGAATACGTTTTCCGCGATGATCCAGGAGGACATACCGCACTCCCACCAATGCTTCTTCCTCTACCTGAATAACATTACCGTTTAAATCAAATCCTTCTCGTTTATACCTTATCTTTTTTCCACCGAGTGATGCAATGATAAGCGGACAGTTTTCTTCAATCGAATCGGAATCATCTTTCTTCAGTAGTTCCATTCCCGAATAAATCATGTCTGAATGAATGGAATCGCGCTGATTAAAAAAACCAAATTTTCCCTGATCATTTCCTTTTATCACAAATAAATTTCTTTCGCCATCGCAAAAAGAAAAATCGGGCAGAACAGAATTCAACTTCTCCTTCGGAAACAACAATTTGCCGTCATACAAAAGATTCATTCGTCCATTTTTCCCTACCATCATTAAGGAACTTGATCTGGCATCGTCGGAATAATTATTACTGGAATAAAAGGATACATCGACGATAGAATCGTAAGTTCCTTTTAATCGCTTTCCATCGAGCTGATAAATGGTCCAGTCCTGCTTACTCTCTTTGTAGCGACTTAAATAAGATGAATACGCATCCGAATTCATTTCGTAATAAGCCGGCGTTATCACTTTGGAATTGTTCTTAAAGACATTAAAGCCCTTCACATCAACTTTTCCCTTGCTTGGTTTTAAAATAATTTTTCCCTGAAGATCCGCAAATCCGAATTTTGCATTTTGGTAATACTCCATCTCGCGGTTCATCACCTCCTGGTGTGGAGTCAACTCCATATCGATGTAATAATACAGGGTATCGGTATATACTTTCATTTTCTTTTCTCCGCCTTCTACCAGAATATAGCCATACTGTACAGGAATAATTTCATTGTAATGCGAAGCTAAAATCGTCTTTCGGTCCAGATCGATAATTCCTTTTTTCCCGTTTTCCTCAATTAAAATGGACCGTGGTTTTTGTGCCTCATCATAGATAACTTCAAAGAAAGGATAAACCGGTGGAATGAACTTTTGCATACCCGAATCGAGATAACCGAAATGGGATTCGGAACCAAAAATGGCGCCTTCCATGGAGATGGAGGTTGACAACAACCAACCATGATCCAGTTCAGTGGCAGCGGCTACCTCCTCAATGAATATTCCGGTATAGGGACAGAATAAAAAATTTCCCGTATTCGTGGTAAACAATAATGGCGTTCCTTTTTTAAATCGTGTAAAGTCAGGAATAGAATAATAAGAGCCCTGGATTCCGGTCCCCAATAAATCAATCCAACCCTGATCGTAATATGCGGTACTGTTCAGGCTATCGGACGGTATTATAAGACTATGGATGTATTGAAGGTTCCTGATTCCCTCCCGCAAAAGTTTACCATCGCAGGAAAGCAAATCTGCATCCATTTCTGTACGACGTATAAAATCCTTGTAAAAGGAAGGCAAATCCCCCGTGTTTTCATCCTGAAAAATTTCCAGACTATCGTACCGAACCGATTTAATTCCCAAAAAGCAAACTGTTGACGAGGGATCATCATCATCGCTGATGGGTAGGATCTCACGGTAAAGCGATGGTTCTATTATCCAGTTCCCCTCCCGGGTCTGAATTCCTTCCTTCCCGTTTTGCGCGACTATGGTTAAACGATCGTGACATATGGAAAAACAGTATTTCTGTGCAAATAGCGTTTCACCCTGCACCCCAATCAAAAAAAAGATCAGTATTCGCACCCAATTCACCTTCTGCAGCATCAATTTTTAGTATTTTGCATCGTTCAGAAAAATAAATGTTTTATCCTTCTGTTCCAACGACGAATGAGATCTTTTGTTGCACTATTGATGTTTTTGAGTGTATCGCTGAGCGCCTACACCCAGGAATATGCTCCATTAATACGGAATTACGGTCCACGCGATTACGGTAAAAAGCAAACTCCCAATAATTACAATATCATTCAGGACGACCGCGGAATGATCTACGTAGGTAATACCGGAGGTGTGCTGGAATTTGACGGCACCGGATGGCGATTTATTCCTGTAGTGCAGGGTGCCTATGTGAGTGCCTTGTGCATGGATGAAAACGGAATTATCTATGTAGGCGGATCCGGATTTATCGGAATGATAGCACCCGATAAAAATGGTGATATGGTGTTTAGTAGTCTGGTTGGATTAATCCCCGATGAACTTCAAACTTTTGGACTCATTTTAAGAGCACATTCCACTTCTGAAGGAATATTTTTTCAAGGCATTCAGTACCTGTTTCAATATAAAAACGGAACCATAAGCTCTTATCCGGCTACGGACTCCTATCATTTATCGTTTACCTGCAATTCCACGTTTTATGCCCGCGATCGTGGTGAGGGGTTAATTTCAATTGAACAAGGAAAACGAAAAGTAATTTCTGCCGACACCCTTTTTCTGGATAACGGAATTTTCGGAGTTCTGCCCTGGAATGAGAAGCAAGATTTAATCGTCGTCCGCGAAAGAGGATTTTATCTGCTGAATAAAACAAATTCTAAAATTGACATTCTGAACAATGATCCTTCTTTGTTTTCCATATTGGATATTACGGATGTAGTTCCGGTTAATCACCACCATATTTCATTTGCAGTTTCAACCCAATCACATGGTATATTTTTGTTCAATGAGCAGGGAAAAGCATTACGGCAAATCGACCGCCGATCGGGATTAAGTACGGATGATATCACAAAGTTAATTGTAGACCGCAGCGGAAATCTCTGGGGTGTTTCTCCTTCGGGATTTCATTTTATCCGCATCGATAGTCCGTTTGAATATTATAACCGTCAACATGGTCTCGATGGTGAAGTTGAATCCATTGCCCTGAAGGACGGAAAAATTCTGGTGGGAACCAGCAATGGTTTATTCATTTCCGGAAATTCAGAATTGCGTTTATTCGAATCATATCCGGGAATTAAATCGCAGGTATATGAGGTACGTAGTTTTGAAGACAAAAATCATCAAGCATTTTGCCTGATTGCATCTGCGGATGGATTATTCATTTACCAAAACAATCAATTGCGGAAAATTAGTCACGATATCTTTAACGCTTCCTACTACGATGCTTCCAACCAAACCATTCTTGCTATTGGCGGAAATGGAATTTATAGCTTTTCTTACCCTTCAGGAACCTTAACGCAATTGAACCGGAGTGGAATTGCAAGAGGATTACGAATTGAAAAAGACAAATTGCTTTCTACCGCAACCCAATCTCAATTCTGGATTGGCACAACTACCGAAGGTGTGTTTAAAATCAGAATGGGAATTGACGGAAGGTTCAGTGTAGATAATTACACCACGATGGATTATTTGTCGGATGGTTATGTTCGTCCATTTCCCTACCGCGAAGAAATAGTTTTTGCAACAGCCACCGGGTTTCAATATTTCATTAGCGAAGAGGAAATCCGTGCCCAGCTCGATGATTCCCTCAAAGGAAAACCTGAATTTGAACGTGGCTATTTCGACTACCTCTCGCTGCTCGATTCCAACTGGCGGAGCGCAATTACCTCCATTGCGGTGGATAAAAAAAATGGAGCCTGGATGGTGGTCGACAATTCCATTCTTCATCTGGAATCGGATGGTAAAATTGACACGCTCACCTTTAAAGAAGTGGATTTGGGAATGATCAATGCCATGGAGTATAGTCCCAATGGTTTCCTCTATATCGCAGGGTCCAACGGCATTGTAAAATACGATCCCCGATTCGAAGGTCGCGATAGAAACCGGCACCCTGTTCTTATCCGTGAAATCAATTCTGCCAACGGAAAATTCACGTTTAAAGGTTCATTTGGAGATTCACTGGCGCGTATCAATGCACAAAACGAAAGCTCCATTCCCCAATTGAATTATAGTGAAAATGCATTGCGCTTCCGGTATGCTTTTCCATCCTATGAAAGTCCGCAAGCTCCCCTCTACTCCACCAAGCTCGAGGGTTACGATGAAAACTGGAGTGAATGGTCCACCGAAAATTCCATTTCCTTTACCAACCTCCACGAAGGTGAATATGTTTTCCGAGTTAAAGCCAAAACAATTTCCGGAGAAGAAAGCACCGAAAATGAATTTCGTTTTATCATTCTCGCTCCCTGGTACCGTACCATATGGGCTTACCTCACCTATGCTTTAATTTTAATTATCCTCGTTTACATTTCCATTCGCATTGCATCCTATCGTTTAAAACAAAAAAATATTCAACTCGAAAACATTGTTCAGCAACGCACCGCTGAAATTGCACAACAAAACATCGAGCTGGAACATCGTAATGCGGAGATTCTACATCAGAAACAGGAAATCACCGACTCTATTACCTATGCAAAACGAATTCAGGAAGCCATTTTACCTATTCGCGCAGAAATTCTGCTGCACTTGCCGGATTCGTTTGTATTGTTTAAACCTAAGGATATCGTTTCGGGCGACTTTTTCTGGTTTCACCACAGTGGTGAAGCAAGCA
>JAIBBF010000108.1 GCA_019694795.1 Flavobacteriales bacterium
TGCTTGCTTCACCACTGTGGTGAAACCAGAAAAAGTCGCCCGAAACGATATCCTTAGGTTTAAACAATACAAACGAATCCGGCAAGTGCAGCAGAATTTCTGCGCGAATAGGTAAAATGGCTTCCTGTATTCGCTTTGCATAGGTAATAGAGTCGGTGATTTCCTGTTTCTGATGCAGAATCTCCGCATTGCGATGTTCCAGCTCGATGTTTTGTTGTGCAATTTCAGCGGTGCGTTGCTGAACAATGTTTTCGAGTTGAATATTTTTTTGTTTTAAACGATAGGATGCAATGCGAATGGAAATGTAAACGAGGACAATTAAAATTAAAGCATAGGTGAGGTAAGCCCATAAGGTACGGTACCAGGGAGCGAGAATGATAAAACGAAATTCATTTTCGGTGCTTTCTTCTCCGGAAATAGTTTTTGCTTTAACACGGAATACATATTCACCTTCGTGGAGGTTGGTAAAGGAAATGGAATTTTCGGTGGACCATTCACTCCAGTTTTCATCGTATCCCTCGAGCTTGGTGGAGTAGAGGGGAGCTTGCGGACTTTCATAGGATGGAAATGCATACCGGAAGCGCAATGCATTTTCACTGTAATTCAATTGGGGAATGGAACTTTCGTTTTGAGCATTGATACGCGCCAGTGAATCGCCAAATGAACCTTTAAACATGAATTTTCCATTGGCAGAATTGACTTCACGGATAAGAACAGGGTGGCGGTTTCTATCGCGACCTTCAAACCGGGGATCGTATTTTACAATGCCGTTGGACCCTGCGATATAGAGGAAACCGTTGGGACTATATTCCATGGCATTGATCATTCCCAAATCCACTTCTTTAAAAGTGAGCGTGTCAATTTTACCATCCGATTCCAGATGAAGAATGGAATTGTCGACCACCATCCAGGCTCCATTTTTTTTATCCACCGCAATCGAAGTAATTGCGCTCCGCCAGTTGGAATCCAGCAGCGAGAGGTAGTCGAAATAACCACGTTCAAATTCAGGTTTTCCTTTGAGGGAATCATCAAGCTGGGCACGGATTTCTTCTTCGCTGATGAAATATTGAAATCCTGTGGCGGTTGCAAACACAATTTCTTCGCGGTAGGGAAATGGACGAACATAACCATCCGACAAATAATCCATCGTGGTGTAATTATCTACACTAAACCTTCCGTCAATTCCCATTCTGATTTTAAACACACCTTCGGTAGTTGTACCAATCCAAAATTGAGATTGGGTTGCGGTAGAAAGCAATTTGTCTTTTTCAATTCGTAATCCTCTCGCAATTCCACTCCGGTTCAATTGCGTTAAGGTTCCTGAAGGGTAGGAAAAGCTATAAATTCCATTTCCGCCAATAGCAAGAATGGTTTGGTTGGATGCATCGTAGTAGGAAGCGTTAAAGATATCGTGACTAATTTTCCGCAATTGATTGTTTTGGTAAATGAACAATCCATCGGCAGAAGCAATCAGGCAAAATGCTTGATGATTTTTGTCTTCAAAACTACGTACCTCATATACCTTCGATTTAATTCCCGGATACGATTCGAATAAACGCAATTCTGAATTTCCGGAAATGAATAAACCATTACTGGTTCCCACCAGAATTTTTCCGTCCTGCAGTGCAATGGATTCAACTTCACCATCAAGACCATGTTGACGGTTATAGTATTCAAACGGACTATCAATACGGATAAAATGAAACCCCGAAGGAGAAACACCCCAGAGATTTCCGCTGCGGTCTACAATTAACTTTGTGATATCATCCGTACTTAATCCCGATCGGCGGTCGATTTGCCGTAATGCTTTTCCCTGGTCATTGAACAAAAATATACCATGCGATTGAGTGGAAACTGCAAATGAAATGTGGTGGTGATTAACCGGAACTACATCCGTAATATCCAATATGGAAAACAATGAAGGATCATTGTTCAGAATATCAATTTTAGAGTTTGTTTTATTCAGCAGATAAAATCCTCTTTCGCGAACGACGATTAAATCTTGCTTCTCATTCCAGGGTAGAACTCCGAAAATTCCGTTATCCAGAAAAAGGGTGTCGGCAGAAATTACTTTACGTTTTCCTTGTTCAATTGAAATTAATCCCTCACCACGATCGCGGGCATAAAACGTGGAATTGCAGGTAAACGATAAATGATAGGAGTCCGTAGCCGGATAAGAGCTTATGGTTCCGTTTTTATATTGAAACAGGTACTGAATGCCTTGAAAAAATATTCCTTCAGAAGTGGAATGTGCTCTTAAAATGAGTCCAAAAGTTTGAAGTTCATCGGGGATTAATCCAACCAGACTACTAAACACCATATCACCATTTTTATCGGGTGCTATCATTCCGATAAATCCGGATCCGCCTACATAGATAATTCCGTTTTCATCCATGCACAAGGCACTCACATAGGCACCCTGCACTACAGGAATAAATCGCCATCCGGTGCCGTCAAATTCCAGCACACCTCCGGTATTACCTACGTAGATCATTCCGCGGTCGTCCTGAATGATATTGTAATTATTGGGAGTTTGCTTTTTACCGTAATCGCGTGGACCGTAATTCCGTATTAATGGAGCATATTCCTGGGTGTAGGCGCTCAGCGATACACTCAAAAACATCAATAGTGCAACAAAAGATCTCATTCGTCGTTGGAACAGAAGGATAAAACATTTATTTTTCTGAACGATGCAAAATACTAAAAATTGATGCTGCAGAAGGTGAATTGGGTGCGAATACTGATCTTTTTTTTGATTGCGGTGCAGGGTGAAACGCTATTTGCACAGAAATACTGTTTTTCCATATGTCACGATCGTTTAACCATAGTCGCGCAAAACGGGAAGGAAGGAATTCAGACCCGGGAGGGGAATTGGATACTAGAACCATCGATTTACCGTGAAATCCTACCCATCAGCGATGATGATTATCCCTCGTCAACCGTTTGCTTTTTGGGAATTAAATCGGTTCGGTACGATAGTCTGGAAATTTTTCAGGATGAAAACACGGGTGATTTGCCTTCCTTTTACAGAGATTTTATACGTCGTACAGAACTGGATGCGGATTTGCTTTCCTGCGACGGTAAACTTTTGCGGGAGGGAATTAGGAACCTTCAATACATCCATAGTCTTATTATACCATCCGATAGTCTTAACGGTACTGCGTATTACGATCAGGGTTGGATTGATTTATCGGGGACCGGAATCCAGGGCTCTTATTATTCCATTCCCGATTTTACGCGATTTAAAAAAGGAACGCCTTTATTGTTTACCTCGAATACGGGGAATTTTTTATTCTGTCCCTATACCGGAAAATTCATTGAGCAGGTAGCCGCTGCCACTGAACTGGATCATGGTTGGTTGTTGTCAACCTCCATCTCCATGGAAGGCGCCATTTTTGGTTCCGAATCCCATTTCGGTTATCTCGATTCGGGTATGCAAAAGTTCATTCCCCCGGTTTATTCTTTCTTTGAAGTTATCTATGATGAGGCACAAAAACCACGGTCCATTTTAATTGAGGAAAACGGGAAAAAAGGAATTATCGATCTGGACCGAAAGACGATTGTAGCTTCGCATTACAATGAAATTATTCCTGTACAGTATGGCTATATTTTGGTAGAGGGCGGAGAAAAGAAAATGAAAGTATATACCGATACACTTTATTATTACATCGATATGGAGTTGACTCCACACCAAGAGGTGATGAGCCACGAGATGGAGTATTACCAAAATGCAAAATTCGGATTTGCGGATCTTCAGGGAAAAATTATTTTAAAACCGGGCAAGGGCAAAGTTGATGTGAAGGGCATTAATGTCTTTAAGAACAATTCCAAAGTGATAACGCCGGCTTATTACGAAATGAATTCGGATGCGTATTCATCTTATTTAAGTCGCTATAAAGAGAGTAAGCAGGACTGGACCATTTATCAGCTCGATGGAAAGCGATTAAAAGGAACTTACGATTCTATAGTCGATGTATCCTTTTATTCCAGTAATAATTATTTCGACGATGCCAGATCAAGTTCCTTAATGATGGTAGGGAAAAATGGACGAATGAATCTTTTGTATAATGGAAAATTGTTGTTTCCGAAGGAGAAGTTAAATTCTGTTCTGCCCGATTTTTCTTTTTGCGAAGGCGAAAGAAATTTATTTGTGATTAAAGGAAATGATCAGGGAAAATTTGGTTTTTTTAATCAGCGCGATTCCATTCATTCAGACATGATTTATTCGGGAATGGAACTACTGAAGAAAGATGATTTCGATACGATTGTAGAAAACTGTCCGCTCATCATTGCATCACTCGGTGGAAAAAAAATAAAGTACAAACGAGAAGGTTTTGATTTAAACGGCAATGTTATTCAAGTGGAGGAAGAGGCAATGATAGGGGTACGATATGTCCTTTTGGATCACCATGGAAAACGTGTTCGCCCCGAGTCGTTTGATACACTCATAAAAGTGGGAGAAGAAAATAATTTGGTGGGACGAATCAATAATTTCTACGGCGTTTTGAGTCCACATGGCGAAGAATGGGTTCCTTTTCAGTATACAGATATCCGTGTTTTAGGATCAGATTATTTTGAAGTTTGCAATGGTGGACAATGTGGATTGTTTTACAAAAACAAAATCGTAATTCCCGAAATGTATTCGGCATTCGATTGGTTAGGTGAAAACTTTTTACGTGTACGACTGGATTATTTATACGGTGTTTATTCAACCGAAACGCAACAAATAATTCTA
>JAIBBF010000109.1 GCA_019694795.1 Flavobacteriales bacterium
TACGATAATCCGAAACGCGACACACTGCGCTGGTGGTCCTGCAACCCGGTTTACAATGGAATTAATTTTTTCCATTCGCAAAAATTCGGACGATTTGATTTAGTTGTAGGCGGCGCAGGATTTTCCGATCAGGGTTATCGTCAGGATGAATATGAATACCGTGGGCGTGTCAATTTTAACACCCGTTATCGCTCTAAAATCGAAGGATTATCCTTTGGTGTAAATGGAAATTATCAGTACGGTAAAAGTGGTGTATTCATCATCTGGCAAGATGCCGATAATGTATTTCGTCCCTACGGCGGCGGCGACCCGGAAAATAATCCGGAGTCCACCATCTCCGTGAATTACGGAACACGCGTTAACATCGATCCTTATTTGACCTATTACACTAAAAAAGGATATCGTCACCAATTACGTACACGTGTTTACTGGACCAATAACGTAAACAATACGAATCAGGGAGCGAATTCATACATGACCTATGGCGAATATCAGTTTTCGCGCAAATTCAAAAATGAACTAAATCTTACAGCTGGAGCAGTGGGGTATTATTCCAACATCACTTCGCAATTGTACGGCAATCACTATGGCATAAACGGAGGAGCATTTGTGCAGGCCGATAAAAAATGGCAGCGCTGGACCGTTAGCGGAGGAATGCGAATGGAATATTACCGTATCGATACTTCCGAAACGGTTTCTAAAACCTCATTGGGAAATACCAAATTGAGTTTGCCTTTTAAACCGGTATTCAGAGCCGGAGCAAATTTTCATGCACTGGAAGAAACGTATTTACGTGCGAGTATCGGACAAGGCTATCGCTTCCCTACAGTAGCAGAAAAATACGTGAGTACTTCGGTTGGCGCATTAAAAATATTTCCAAATCCATCCCTCACCGCCGAGAGTGGTTGGAGTGCAGAAGTGGGCGTGAAGCAAGGTGTAAAAATTAAAAAATGGGTCGGCTATTTAGATGTAGCAGCATTTGTAACGCAATACACCAATATGATGGAATTTGCATTTGGCGTTTACAATCCCGATTCTATTCCTTTAAATCTAAATCCCGCTTCCCCGGGATTCCCGACCAAATGGGCAGGATTCCGTGCTCAAAATGCAGAGGAAGCAAGAATATCGGGGATCGATATGAGTATTGTGGGTAAAGGAAAAATTTTCAGAAAAATAGATATGACCGTTTTTGCCGGTTATACTTATATGCGTCCCGTTACACTCAACGACGATAGCACCTATCTGCATTCCTTTTCGGATGGTGTAAAAATTAAAACGTTCGATGGTAAAGAAGCTTACATGTTAAAGTACCGCTATAAACACATGGCCAAAGCGGATGTGCAATTCGATTATAAAAAAGTCACGTTTGGATTAAGCGCCCGTTATATCAGCAACATTGAAAATATCGATTACACTTTCGAAAATCTCGAAGTAAAAATCGGAAACGGAATATTGCCCTTGTACGATTATATCTTGCCCGGATTACCGGAATATCGCGATAAGCACAATCGAGGTTCTTGTGTGTTTGATATTCGTGCAGGATATAATATAAACAAGAATGCACGTGTTTCTGCAGTGGTGAACAATATGTTCAATCTCGAATACATGGGTCGCCCGGGCGATGTACAAGCGCCACGCACCTTTGCTTTGCAGGTGATGGTTCAGTTTTAAGAATAAATTTCCTGGAGTGCCGATTCGATTTCAGGAAAATGAAATTGAAATCCGGATTGCATCAATTTATCGCTCGAAGCTTTTGGTCCGCTTAATAACAGTTCGGACATTTCTCCAAACATCAATCGGATAATGGGCGACGGAATATTCGGCAAGATCAATGGCATTTTAAACTGTTTGGCAATGGCCTTAGTCAGTGCTTTATTACTTAGGTTTTGTGGAGCAATAGCGTTAAAATCACCTTTTACTTCCTGATTTTCGATGGCCCATAAAAAACATCGTGCAGCATCTTCTGCGTGAATCCAGGTGACATTTTGTTTTCCGCTTCCAATGGCAGCACCAAATCCAAATTGAATCGGGAATGCCATTTTAGGTAAGGCGCCTTCGTTGCGGTCGAGAATGATTCCAAAACGGAAACAGGCAACTCGACACATTTCATCAAAACGATGAGCCGCCTCTTCCCATTTTACCACTACGTTCGCAATAAAATTTAATGCAGGCTGATCTTCTTCACTATGTATTTTGTCGGTATCCGGAGGATATATATTAATGCCTGATGCGGAAAAAAAACCTTGAATGCTTTGTCCGCGTTCTTTCAGTTTACTGAATAAAAATTCAGGAGCTTTTATCCGGCTGTTAATGATGTTTTGCTTTTGCTCTAGACTCCACTTTTTCCCCGCCAGGTTTTCACCCGCCAGGTGAATGATAAAATCGATTCCATCCAATGCAGCATCCTCAATAAAATTTTTTTCCGGATTCCATAAATACACTTTTACCGGACTCCGCGAATTGCGACTTCTCCCCACATGTACCACGCGGTGTTTTTTCTTTAAGAGAAGTTTAGTTAAACGGGTTCCCAACATACCGGAACCACCCGTAATAAGGATATTGGCCATAATACAAAAATAACAAAGCAAAGCACAGATTGTTGTCGGCCCATTGCGCATTCCTTTCCGTATATTTGAATCATGAACGATTTACCCAGATCGCTATTTGAACTTGTACCTTCCGGCAGCGACCAACAGATTGTGGAAGAAACGGCACGACAGCTCATTAAAGATTTTGCGGAGTTTTCGTTCGAAATTAATTTTACAGGCACAAAAGGCACACCTTACCAGGAATTATTCGAACAGGTTTTACCGGTTATTGAGTTGATGCTTAAAAATAACATGGAGATGTTTCATGCCATGATGTACCGCATCGATGTAAACGAAAAACAAATTCGTGAAGCCATGCAACGCTCTTCATCGCAAACCTTTCCCGAAATAGTAACCGATCTCATCCTTCGCCGCGAAATGATGAAGGTTTTAACCAAAAGGTATTTTTCGGGAAAATGATGCGAGAATATGATACGCTAAATTTATTCCTTTACAAATTTACCAACGTGAACCTTTTCGTTGTTTTCTATAATTTGAATGAAGTAAATTCCGGGAGATAATTTACTCACGTCTATTTCATTATTCCATTTGCGGGTTGGCGACAAAATCAATTGCCCTTTTATATCATACACATTCAGGGCCGTTATATGTTGAGTGGCGATTCCTGTAAAATAGATCTTCTCTGAGGCAGGGTTTGGACTAACTATTAAATGATTCATCACCGATCCGTTTTCCTTCATACCCGACAATATGTTTTTTATTTTAATGATATAAAAAATGTCGGGGTCCGTCAGATTCTGTTTGACAAACGTTCCAAAAATAAATAAGCTCCCAAAATCATTTATTCGTGTATGTGTTGCATAATAGGGAAGTGGAATTTGCGGAAAGGGATCTAAAACGTTGGATTGAGATACAGTAAGCGTTGTATCGAAAATGGTTAAATATATTTCATTATTAGAATCAGGCGAAGAATTGGTGGCATCGAAGTGCGACATATATGTTAATATCAGTTGATCTTGATAAATAGATATTGGGGCATAACGCAAAGGACTAAATCCTGATTGTTGTATAGTGGGGACTACCAAATGGGATTGAACAGGATTAAAAAACAGATCAGTCTTTAGTACTCCTGCCTTTGATCGGTTAGTGCTATTGTCTTCCCCTCCTATTGGAAAATACAAATAATTAGCACTGCTATTAATCTGATTTATGTTTAGAGACTCCAGATAAAAATCATTATTAAGCTGCAAATAGTTGCTCCAGGTTGAAGCAGGTTCAACGTATTGGCAGTTATTTAAATCTGTAGCATAATAGATCGGTTCGGTAAATAAGTTGGATAGCCCACTAAAAATATAATTAGAATCTAAGTGTCCATATGCAGAAGAATAATGAAATCGTCCAATTGGCGGTTGATGAAAACCACAAATCGAAGAATCCAAAAGGGAAAGGTCTGTTGGAATCAAAAAAGATTTATAGGAGAAATCAGCGTTGTTTGAATAGTTGCTGAAAACGAGAATTGAATCATGATGAAAAGCTGCATTAAAAGGTTCCAGATAACGATTGCTTACGCTAAATTCATTCGAATTGAGTAAGGTTAAATCAGAAGAAAAATGATAGATAACCAATGCAGATGAATTGGCTAAATATTTTGCAGTAATTAAATAAAAGCTGGAAAGAGAATCGGGTAAGAGCAAAGAAAACCTCGATATTGAATCAATTCGAACAGAGTCTAAAATATTAAGCGAAGAATCCACATGAATTAAAACAGTATTGGTAAAGATGGTGTCATTGTTTGTAGTTAGTTCAACAATCAAGCTCTGATCACTTAGTATTATAAATTCTTTAAATGAATGATTTTGCAAATTAAAGGACAAGGTGTCCTG
>JAIBBF010000110.1 GCA_019694795.1 Flavobacteriales bacterium
ATACATAAAATTCTTATGTATTTTTGTTGTATACATAGAAATCTTATGTATATTTGTTCTATGTATTCATCAGAACTCATTAAAGGGACTTTAAAAACGATCGTTTTAAAGTTATTGGCCGGAAACGAAAAAATGTACGGTTATGAAATCACCGCCCGGGTGAAGGAACTTACCGGAGATCGTATTCAGATCACCGAAGGTGCACTTTACCCTACCCTTCATGCCTTGGAGGAAGAAGGCTCAGTGATTACAGAAACTGTTTACATCGGTAAGCGCGTTCGAAAATATTATTCCCTTACTCCGTCGGGCCGGACGAAAGTAGAGGAAAAAATAAGCGAATTCGCCGAATTCATGGAAACCATGAAATTCCTACTCGATATCCAACCACGCACCGGAAATGTATAGTTTAAACGATGCTCAAATAGAAAAAATCCTCAACGACCTAAGGATCCATGGCGTTGAAACGGAGGACCTGCAGTTAAACCTCCTGGATCATATTTGCTGTATCGTTGAACAGGAATACAAAGAACAAAGTGATTTCAATTCATTTTGCCAGGAAATTTATCCCCGATTTTACAAAAGGGGATTCCGGGAAATAGAAGAAGAAACACAGTTACTTCTAACCTTTAAACACTATTATGCCATGAAAAAATTCATGATCATATCCGGCATGCTTTCCGCTTTGTCGATCATAACCGGATCCATATTAAAATTCTTGCACCTGCCCTTTGCAGGGATCTTACTTGTTTTGGGAATGGGCTTTTTTACACTACTGTTCCTTCCAATAATGTTTACCCTTAAATTCAGAGAAAGCAAACACCTACGCGAAAAAAGCGTGCTCATGATGGCGATTCCTATGTGTATGCTAATCGTTACTTCCGTGCTTTTCAAAATTATGCACTGGCCGGGAGCGAATGTAATGATGCAGTCTTCATTATTGTTTACCATTTTTGTTTTCATTCCGATTTATCTGTTTACAGGACTAAGAAATCCGGATACCCGAACCAATACGCTTACTACTTCTATCTTGCTGATTGCAGGTTCCGGACTCTTTTTATCGCTGGCAACGGTGATGAAAAGTCAATCGACCATCGAAGGCGAAAAGCGTAAGATTGGCCGGCTGGAATTCAGTATTCAGCAACAGGCTGCCTATAACCAGGATTTTCTTCAGAATATACAATCGGATACCCTCATCCATTGGCAAAAAAATGAAATCGAATTCCTGAATTCCACTATGAATACGTTTCAATATCTGGAAACAGAAAAGAAGGAATTATTACAGCAAGGAGGGGTGCAAACACCGGAAGAGGAAACTTCGAAATCGGTCACCTACTTCAGAAATAAATCCGGAAAAATTGAACAGGAGCTCAACAATTATCAATTGAATTCAAAAGCCTTCTTAAGCGAAAAACAAATTCCGGATTTTGAGGTGGATTTACATTTAAGTCCGGGTGGTAGTTTGCTGGACGCTTACATCAAACTTTGCGATCTACAGCGCGATTTACTCGACAACTTTAATCTGGTCCTCCACAAGAATTAATGCACAAAAGCGTCCGGCCACATTACCGGACGCTTTTTTCCCTTCTTTTTCCTATATTGGCCATCCTAAATTCGAAGATTTAAACGATGGCAAACACAAAAGCTGGGGCTAAACACCCTAAAGGATTGTATGTATTGTTTTTCACAGAAATGTGGGAACGATTCGGGTATTACCTCATGCTGGGGATCTTTTCGCTGTATATGTTGGATAGTGCTGCCAATGGTGGTATGGGATTCAGCAAGGCAACGAAATCGGATATTTACGGTACCTATCTTGGTCTCGTTTACCTCACCCCTTTTATTGGCGGATTATTGGCCGACCGCTTTTTAGGCTATAGAAGATCAGTAGTAATCGGGGGCTTGTTAATGGCCGCCGGATATTTCGGATTGGGAATGAATAATGATCCGACAACCCTTTATATTTCTTTATTGCTGATTATCGTTGGGAACGGATTTTTTAAACCCAATATATCCACACTGGTAGGGAACCTGTATAACGACGATCGTTACCGTGAAAACAAAGATGCCGGTTACAATATTTTCTACATGGGTATTAACGTTGGTTCATTCATCTGTAATTTCGTTGCTGCCTATTTCCGCATCAATTTCGGTTGGGGCTGGGCCTTCTGGGCAGCTGGATTCGGAATGATTTTAGGTTTAATTATTTTCATTCTCTGGAGCAAGCATCTGAAAGAAGCTGATGTTTTAAAACCTGTTCAAAAAGAAGACCAATCCATCGCCTCCATTTTAAAAACGGTATTCCTTCCACTTTTGGTGATGGGTGTTATCGGATGGTTTATCCCAGGAAATTTATTGGGATCAGATGCGAATGATGCTTTTATTTTCGGTTGTATTCCGGTCATCGTGTTTTATGTCATGCTCTGGAAAAGAGCGAGTGAAGATGATAAAAAACCAATTGCTGCTCTACTTACCGTTTTTGCTTGCGTAGTAGTTTTCTGGGCCGTATTTCACCAGAATGGTGATGCGCTTACCGTATGGGCCGAAGAACATACCGACCGTGAAGTTCCCAAACCGGTAGAAGGTGTTTTTAATACCTTAAAAATCGATCAAACAGTGGTGAATGATCCTGCATTATTCGCTATTCATGATACGGTATTTGCAAAAACGAATAAACGCAGAGAGGCAGATATAGAGAAATTAATTAAGGCTAACGATAAAACGGAATACAAAAAAATTCAGGATTCCATGCAGGTTGAAACTGCATCACGAATGTATTTTAAAAATCTACCGGAAAATCGTCAACCCGCCGAAGGAAAATCACTGAAATTAATTTCTACCGAAATATATCAATCCATTAATCCATTTTGGGTGATTGTACTTACCCCCCTTGTAGTAGGATTCTTTGGCTTATTACGCCGACGTAAAATGGAACCTTCAACGCCTGCTAAAATTGCGTATGGATTATTGATTACCGGTGTTTCTGCACTGGTGATGGTGATGGCGGTTAATTCCGTAAATATTCACGATGATAAAGCTTCTTCCTGGTGGCTGGTCGCATCATATGGGGTCATTACGATTGGTGAATTATTCCTTTCACCTATGGGACTATCCCTCGTATCAAAACTTTCACCTTCGCGCTTAACAGCTCTGATGATGGGAGGTTGGTTCTTGTCAACCTCCGTTGGAAATAAGCTGTCCGGAATGTTAGGTGGATTATGGGAAGGAATTGACAATAAAGCCTACTACTTCCTCATTAATTTTGCGCTATGCGTGGTGGCCTTCCTGCTCTTGTTCTCTCAGCTTAAATGGCTTAGAAAAACGATGCAGGACAAAAACATTTTTTAATATTAACCACTCTTAATAAAAAAATCCCGGCATTATGTCGGGATTTTCTATTTTTAAGGCTTCACTAATTATTCTACAAATGGCACATCCAACCAGCTTAGAGGAAATTCAAGATTTTAAAGGTAAATACCCGAAACAATTGTGGTATTTATTCCTGATTGAAATGTGGGAGCGTTTTACATTTTACGGTATGCGTGCTTTATTGGCGCTATATATTTCACATCTCATCCTTTCTGCAGATTACCACCAGGCCGATAAAGTCACCATGGCCGAAAAAATTGAGAAATACGAAGAAGAACATAAAGGAGAAAAAATTACTCCAGAACATCCCCAATATTACATTATCACCTCCGAGCAAAAATATGCCGGTGAAGCAGAGGCTATTTCAAATAAACGATACGGTATCATCAATGCCTTTATTTACATGATGGCATTTATTGGCGGCTTATTTGCCGATAAATTATTCGGCTTTAGGAAATCCATATTCTGGGGCGGAATATTAATGGCCTCCGGAACTTTTCTAATGGCCTTTCCGGGAAGTTTTAACTTCTATCTGGGGGTATGTATACTCATTGTGGGTACCGGATTTTTTAAACCGAATATCTCTACCATGGTAGGTATGCTTTATAAAGATGGCGATCCGCGCCGAGATGCCGGATTTTCGTTGTTCTATTCGGGAATTAATACCGGAGCATTTTTAAGCGGATTAACCATTGCTTATATCGGTACGGCTTATAGCTGGTCATTAGGATTTAGTTTGGCGGGTATTTGTATGCTGTTGGGATTAACCCTGTTTATGTTTACGCAGAAATCATTGGGACCAATCGGATTAACGCCTAAACCGG
>JAIBBF010000111.1 GCA_019694795.1 Flavobacteriales bacterium
ACCATTCGAAAAGGAGAAAAAGTTTTGGCGGGAATGATCAACGTGGGTGGAGTGATTGAAATTAAAGTGACAAAACTATTTTCTGAAAGTTCCATTGCCCGCATTCTTGACTTAGTTCAGAATGCAACTGCCCGAAAAGCACAAACCGAATTATTCATTCGGAAATTTGCAAGAATTTACACGCCCATCGTTGTTTTGTTTGCCACACTTTTAACAACGCTGCCTTATTTTTTTGTGAATGACTATGTGTTTGCCGATTGGCTCTATCGTGCGTTGATATTCCTCGTAATTTCTTGTCCATGTGCGTTGGTCATTTCTATTCCGCTCGGATATTTTGGAGGAATCGGAGCCGCTTCTCGTAATGGAATTTTATTCAAGGGATCGAATTACTTAGACCTGATGACAAAGGTGAATACAGTAGTGGTAGATAAGACAGGAACACTTACGAAGGGTGTTTTCAAAGTGAAAGAAATAAAATCCGATATTTTTCCTAAAGAAGAATTTATCGCACTTGCCTCTTCCATTGAATCACAATCAACGCATCCTATTGCTAAAGCCATTGTAGAATATAGTGGAGATGCGCATAAGGAAATCAAAATTTCACAAGTAGAGGAGATTCCCGGACATGGTCTGAAAGCAATTTTTTCTGGTGAAATTGTGCTTGCCGGAAACACCAAGCTATTAAAGAAATTCAATATTGCTTATCCAAAAGAAATAGATTCAATTGTTGATTCAATTGTGGTTGTAGCAATGAACGAAACGTATGTTGGGTACATTACTGTTGCCGATGAGGTGAAAGAAGATGCTAAACAAGCTGTGGATGATTTGCATTCGATGAACATAGAAGTCATTATGCTTTCGGGTGACAAACAAGCAGTGGTTAATGACGTTGCAATCATATTAGGAATAAAAACTGCTTTCGGAGATCTTCTCCCACAGGGGAAAGTTGAAAAGGTAGAAGTTCTAAAATCTGATAAGTCCAGGATAATTGCTTTCACAGGTGACGGGATAAACGATGCACCTGTGTTGGCTTTGAGTGACGTTGGAATTGCTATGGGAGGATTAGGAAGCGATGCAGCCATTGAAACAGCCGATGTTGTAATTCAAACCGATCATCCTTCCAAAATTTCAACTGCCATCCAAATCGGAAAAGCGACAAAGAAAATTGTTTGGCAAAATATTATCCTTGCGTTTGGTGTTAAAGCAGTTGTGCTCGCATTAGGTGCAGGAGGAATTGCCACCATGTGGGAAGCCGTTTTTGCAGACGTAGGAGTTGCTTTGTTGGCGATATTGAATGCGGTTAGGATACAGAAATTCAAATTCAACTAATTTTTAGATGATGATCGCATTGTAATCGCATCGTATTGCATTGACTTCACATCGTTTTGCATTGCTATTACATTGGAATCGCATTGCTATCACATTCCATTTTTATCACTTCGCTGAAATTCTAATTCAACATTTCACGACAACTGCCAACAAAAATCCGCAGCGATTGGCATCAAAAAACATTTACTGGAAAGCATAAAAAGCCCTTGGTATAGGTTTGTATTATATGCAGGAAAGACCGGAAATTGGACAATAGAATGGTGTATCCAGGTAAATTATACCACAGAGTTTTCTCGGAAAGGAAAGAATTGCGAAAACGAAGAAAAAACAAAACGAGAATGTTCGCTCCCGCTCTCATTTTTGAATCAACTTTTTTATAGGTATAGAATTGGCTTTAATAGGCTAATTAAAATAACCCAATCCCATTTAAATTGATAGAGCGGGAAGCAGAATGAGAACGAAGAAAATTGGGAAAAACCACTAAAGGAGCAATTGAAGTCTATTTAATTGGCACATTACTAATTATTTATAATTCTCCCGATAGGGTTGCTCAATCAACTATTTTTTGTAATTTCACAATTCGCGAATTGCAAATTGAGGATTAAATATGAAAAAGCATAGTGGTTTACGCCCTCAGGATATTGTTATCCTGCTTAAAATAATAGCGCTGGATGGTCAATCCTGGATGATGAAAGATCTGGCACATAGCCTGGATATTTCCAATTCTGAAGTAAGCGAATCACTTAACCGTTCGGTGTTGTCTGGTTTAATTGACCCTTCCAAAAAGAATGTATTCCGAAAATCGCTATTGGAATTTTTGCAATATGGATTGAAATACGTTTATCCCCAACGTCCGGGCACCATGACACGTGGTATTCCAACTGCACACTCTGCTCCTCCACTTAAAAATCATTTTAAAAGCGAAGAAAATTTTGTGTGGCCAAGCGCACAAGGTAAGGAACGTGGACTTGCCATTGAACCTCTTTACCCCGGTGCAGTTCAGGCGGCACAAAAAGATAAACAGCTTTACGAATTATTGATTTTGCTGGACGCTATACGTGTGGGAAAAGCGCGTGAACAGAAAATGGCGATGGAATACCTTGAAAAGAAAATATTGAATGCTTAAAAACAATACCATAAATCTTGGAGTGGTAAAAAAAGTTGCCTCTGCTTTAGACGATCTGAACAAAGATGTAGTTTTTGTAGGTGGTGCTGTTGTCGCATTGTATGTAAACGATCCGGCTGCCGATGAAGTGCGTCCAACTGGCGATATTGATATTTCCGTGCAATTGGCGCAATTCGGAAATGTGTTTGCCCTACAGGAGAAACTCAAAGAACGAAAATTCAAAGAAGCGGTTGGCGAAGCGGTCATTTGCCGTTTTGTTTACGATGATGTACTGGTAGATGTTATGCCGGATGAAGATAGCCCCTGGGGGAAAACCAACCGCTGGTATAAACCCGGATTTAAGCATTCACAACAAATAACAGTTGAACATATTCAGATCAACATTCTTCCTGCCCCGTATTTCCTTGCTACCAAATTCGAAGCGTTTAAAAACCGTGGAGGTGATTACCGCACCAGCCACGATTTTGAGGATATTATTTATGTGATTGACAACAGAATTAATATTGTAGAAGAAGTTTTGAAAAGTGATGAAGAAGTAAAAACCTATTTACAAAACGAATTTAGAAAATTACTGGGAGACAAACTGGCTGATGAAGGAATGATGGCGCATCTTTTTTATGAAACGGCAACGGAGCGGCTGAAAATGATTAAGGATAAAATGGAAGAAATAGTTCGAATTGAAAAGCAATAATTTGACCTAAAAATTTGCAGAAATTATAGCAAATAAAATTTATTGGTAAATCGAAATAGCCCAATCCGATTCAAATTGATAGAGCGGGAAGCAGAATCAAAACGAAGAAAAAACAGAGCGAGAATGTTCGCTCTCGCTCTCATTTTTGAATCAGCTTTTTTATCGGTATAGAATTGACTTTTTTAGGCTATTTAAAATAACCCAATCCCATTTAAATTGATAGAGCGAGAAACGGAATAAATGCGTTGGAAAAGTAGAGCGGGAAGCAGAATGAAAACGAAGAAAAAACAGAGCGAGAATGTTCGCTCCCGCTCTCATTTTTGAATCAGCTTTTTTTATCGGTATAGAATTGACTTTTATAGGCTAATTAAAATAACCCAATCCCATTTAAATTGATAGAGCGAGAAGCAGAATGAAAACGAAGAAAAAACAGAGCGAGAATGTTCTCTCCCGCTCTCATTCTCGCTCTGTTTTTGTACCCGGGGTCGGACTCGAACCGACATGTCCGTGAAGACAATGGTGTTTGATGCCGATAGCTATCGGCACATCGTGTCTATCTATACTTAGAAATAAGCTTCTCTACCATTTCAGGATATTTTTTCAGGTTTTGAATGTAATTTTTGCTCTTCATCCGTTTAATATGAGATTCCATTTTTAATGCGGTGCCAAGTGGTAAATCAGAAATTTCCAGATAAAGCTCCCAATCAGAGTATTTTGCTGTATAACTATTTCTAAATTCCCTGGACAGATGGTATTCAATTCGCTTTTCCAGATCTTTAGTCACTCCGGTATAATATTTACCTGCGGTAAAAGAAAAAAGAATATAAACGCTAGCCATTTTTTCGCAAAATTAAAAAAGCAGAGCTCTTTCTGAACTCTGCTTTTTGTACCCGGGGTCGGACTCGAACCGACATGTCCGTGAAGACAATGGTGTTTGATGCCGATAGCTATCGGCACATCGTGTCTATCTATACTTAGAAATAAGCTTCTCTACCATTTCAGGATATT
>JAIBBF010000112.1 GCA_019694795.1 Flavobacteriales bacterium
GAGTCAACATTAACCAATTATTTGCATGAGCCCGAAATCAATGCACTGGTGTATAGTTTTCAGGATGTAACAGAGCGGGAAGAAAATATTTTGCGGATTAAAAAGTCGGAACGAATCTACCATAGCATGGCGCAATCCATTCCGGAATCTGCGGTAATATTATTCGATCATGATCATCGTTTCTTAATGGCCTCTGGTCCTGTTTTAGAGCTAATGGGATACGATTTATCGGTTATGGAAGGAGCTTTGGCTAAAGATATTCTTCCGGCCGACCGATATGCGATTATGGCTCCACTCTACAACCAGGTTTTGGCAGGTGAGCAATTTAAAATGGAACTGGAACTCCGCGGTTTTAGTTTGATTCTGCATTTCGTTCCGTTTTTCGATGACCACAATCAGGTGGAATATGCCATGTTACTTGCCATTGATGTAAGTAATCTTAAAAATGCTTTACACAAAGTCCAGGTATTAAATGCCGAGCTGGAAGAACGGGTGAAAGAACGAACGCAAAATCTCGAAATAGCGAATAAAGAGTTGGAGTCGTTTTCCTATTCGGTGAGTCACGATTTACGCGGACCCCTACGTGCCATCAACGGTTATGCAGAAATCCTGGTAGAAGATTACCGTTCAAAATTGGGCGACGATGGAAAAGTGTATCTCGATAACATCATGTATTACTCCGGTAAAATGGGACAGTTAATTGATGATCTGCTCGATTTTTCGCGTATTGGCAAAAAGACGATTTCGGTTTCGGAGGTGGATATGGAACGTTTGTGCTGGCAGGTATGGGAGAGTATGCCATTAGCACAACGCGAACGGGTAGATATTGAGATTGAAGAATTACCGAATTGGTACGGCGATAAAAATTTATTGAGTTATGTCATCGGAAATTTATTATCGAACGCCATCAAGTATTCTTCTAAGAAGGAACATCCGAAGGTGGTGATCAGTACCAAAACAACAGAGAATGGACTCGCCATTTCGATTAAAGACAATGGTGTAGGGTTCGATATGAAATACTACAACAAATTATTCGGTGTGTTTAACCGATTGCATAGCGATGAAGAATTTGAAGGTACAGGAGTGGGCTTAGCCATTGTGCAGCGTATTGTTCTTCGTCACCAAGGTAAAGTCTGGGCTTATTCAGAACCTGGTAAAGGAGCTGAATTTTTCTTTACTATTGCTGTGCCCGGACCCCAAACTATTGTAACTAATGTACAGGAATATGCCAAGTCAAGTGGAAATACTGCTGGTTGAAGATAACCGCAGTGATGCAGATCTTACGATCAGGGCTTTAAAAAAATACAACCTTACCAATCACATTGTGCATTTAAAAGATGGACAGGAAGCCATGGATTTCATTTTTTGCAATGGTGAGTTCGCGAATAAAACCATGGAAGAGCAACGTCCGAAAATGATTTTACTCGATTTGAAAATGCCCAAGATTAATGGCTTGGAAGTTTTAGAAGCAATACGAACTGATGTGCGTACCAAAACGATTCCTGTAGTGGTATTAACGTCCTCGCGCGAACATCCGGATGTGGAGAAGGCTTATGAATTGGGTGTCAACAGTTACATCGTAAAACCCGTGCAATTCGATGCATTTATGGAAGCGGTAAAAGAAATCGGAATGTATTGGATGTTACTCAATACACCGCCCGAAAATTGAAATCAGAGTCGTTGTAATGGCGTACTAACACCATCCACACAACTGTAGCATTTCAGTTTATCCTTAAACACGCTCGATTTAAATACCGATTTATTCAGCAGCATACGCACGCATTCCTGAATCCCTTCAATAATGGAAGGATGCGGGTGAATCATCTCGGCGAGTTCTTCTACGCCTTTGCCCATTTTAATTAATAAAGCACAAGCCTGTATCGCAGAGGAGGCATGTTCCCCAATGGCACGCATTCCGAGAATTTTCATTTCATTATCGTTGGTCACAATAATTTTAAAGAATCCCTGTGTTTTACGCATCGCAATGGCGCGGGCAATAACGGAATAGTCGATCTTCACCACTTTAATGGGAATATTTTTCTCGCGGCATTGCTTTTCATTCATACCCACAGCGGCCACCTCCGGGTGAAGGAACATTATGGTGGAAATATTATCGTAGGATAAAGGTTTAATCGGAGTATCACCTGCCACGATTTTCTCCACGGCATGTCTTCCTTCCAATTCGCCCATGTTCACCAATTGGATGCGTCCGGAAACATCACCCACCGCATAAATATGTGGAACGGAAGTACGGGTATCCACATCACCAATGTGCACACCACGTTTCGACATGGTTACGCCGGCTTCTTTCATCCCCAGTTCTTCAATGTTGGGGGTACGACCAATCGCTAGCAAGGCTTTTTCTACACGAATCACTTCGCGTCGACCATCCGTATACGAGAGTTCGTATTCCACTTCGCCATCTACTTTAACAAGGCGCTCCAGTGAGGCGTTATGGTGAATGGTTACTCCTTTTTCTTCGAGGTTGTACGAAACCAAATCCGAGATGTCCTCATCTTCGAAGGGAAGAATACGGTCGGCACGGTCGATCAGGTACACTTTGGTTTTACCGAAATTGGCGAAGATGGTAGCAAATTCACAACCAATAACCCCGGCTCCAACAATCACTAAACTTTTTGGAAAATCTTCGATATGGTGAATGCCGTCGCTCGACATGATCACCTTTTCGTCAACGTCCACATTGTTGAGTTTACGCGGACGACTACCGGTGGCGAGAATAACATTATCGGCCCAAACGATTTTTTCTTCTTCTTCTTTGCGAATCAGAATTTCATTCGGAGAAATCATCGTCCCCGTTCCGCGCTCATAATGAAACAAGGGATTTTCGGTTTCGGTTTGCAGTAATTTAATGTGACAGGAATACTGGAATTTACGATCGAAAATCGCTTCGTTCATCGTACGTTGCACTTCCTCCCAGCTCAGCTCAAAACGCTTTCTTCCTACCGTTACAATCGATTCGTTGATGGTAGATACTTTCTCGGATAATTCCCAAAGGGTTTTCGAGGATAAAGCACCGTCGTAAATACCGTAACCACCTACTTTATCTTTTTCAATCAGCAATACTTTCTTGCCAAAATCAATCGCACGCATCGCCGCAGCATATCCTGCAGGTCCGCCTCCGATTACACATATATCAAAACGTTCCATGGTTAGACTCTCAAATCGGCCGAAAAGTAAGAATATCTGCGCAATTAGCAAGTGAAGGGGGGCGGGAATGAACAAAAGCGCATTTAGAAGGTTGATAGCTTGAATTTTGTCAGTTTTTTCATAGCACTATGCTCAAAAGATTACTTTTGCCCCAATGAAAGAGAAAGAGGAAAAAAAGAAAGGGTCCTGGAAACAGGCAAAACGTGTATTGGTTTACCTCAAGCCTTACCGTTTAACCTATTACACGAGCTTTTTGTTTTTGGTGCTGTCCAGCATTACTGCCATGGCCTTCCCTTTGTTAATGGGTCAACTTTTCGATGCCAACAATGCAGAGGGTAGTCTCGATTTAAGCGATATGAGTTCGGCCAATAGCGTGGCTTTGGTTTTATTTATCGTGTTTGCCTTTCAGTCCGTATTTTCCTATTTGCGGATTTACCTGGGGAGTATCGTCACCGAAGGTGTGCTTACCGACTTGCGACAAGATGCTTACCGCAAACTGATTTCTTTACCGATCGATTTTTTTAACCGCAATAAAGTGGGGGAGCTGACCTCACGACTCAGTGCTGATATTTCGCTGTTGCAGGATACATTTAATACAACACTCAGCGAGTTTATTCGTCAGTTTATAGTGATCATTGTCGGAGTTTCCGCATTAGCCTGGATCAGTTGGAAATTATCGCTGATAATGCTTGCCACCGTTCCGGTGATGGCGGTAATTGCTGTGATTTTTGGTCGCTTCATTAAGCGCTTGTCGAAAGAAGCACAAGATAAAGTGGCCGAATCGAATGGAGTAGTGGAGGAGACACTTACGGCGATTGCCAGTGTAAAAGCATATGCCAATGAAGTGT
>JAIBBF010000113.1 GCA_019694795.1 Flavobacteriales bacterium
ATTTGTAGCCAAATTCAAGAATCCTTTCATTCAATTTGAATGGCTTTCATCTTGAAATTATCATATTCCAGCAAATAAGATGCTATCTCAGACCACTCCCCCAATCTCCCCCAAACTTTGGTTCCTAAAACCCACCCTTTCAATCTATTAAAATTTACCCATTTTAATCCCCCCCCATTCCTTCCCGGAATAGATCTGCCGAAATTTGAAAAAATCAAATCATTAAAATAATGACTCTAGAAGATCTCATAAAAAAAGTAATCCGGGAAACACTCTTAGAAGAAATTTCAAAGTTTATCCCCAACTCCTCCCCTACTGAAGGATTAAGGCGTTTTATCTCCTTTGAACAAGTGATGGAGCTAACGCAAATGACTAAACAAGGAATATTTAAACGCATTAGGGAGGGAAGACTCAAAGTGTATAAACCGGGTCGGCGTTTAGTATTCGAAGAAAGCGATGTACATCAATTTATCCTTAAAAACAGAAAACACTATGGAAAATAATCAACATACCATTCAATTCTATGGAACCTGTAAATTATGTAACTCATCCTTTTATGGAAGATGGAATCAGCAATATTGTTCAGTCCAGTGCAAAACAATTGCCAAATGGTAAACCCTGACCACAATTTTTTTTGAAAACAGCCAAAGCACAATTAGCGTCGTACAGCGTTGTTTTTACCCGGAAAGCACCAAACCCACTCAAACAACGAGAAATACCGGGAAAACGCCTTAAAACGGGTTTTAACGGCTAAAAAGTGAAGAAGGAGGACCTTCGATTAATAAAAAGCCTTGCATCCTGATAGCTGCCAGGACGGGCTTTTATTTTTTCGGCCAGTTTTCAGGATTTTGGGAGCAATGTAATACGGCAAGTATATACGCTGTGGATTTCCGAATTGAATAAAAAACCAAATAGGGATGTTTTTTCAAGGGTGAAACGCGCACATCTTTATACCTGAACTGAAAAGTATCCGGATTCTTTGAAATGCTTTCAAAAGTGGCTATAACTTCCTTATAGAATTTAGTCCCCTGACCTTTTCGTTGTTTGTTATACCATTGAATGGTTTCCAGTAAGAGATTTTGAGCACGAGGCGTAAGCTCAATCTGAACTCGCTTCATAGATGCTTTTTTGCAACAGCTTTAAAATCTTTGAGCGATATGGTTTTATCCGGATGGTTTTCTATAAATTCCAGTTCTTCATCAAGAATTTTTTTCTGCCAGTCGTGTATAACAATATCATCCTCCTGCTCCTCTTGCTGATCGACAGCTTCTTCCACTTTTACTCCACGAAGACTTTTCAGGTAAGCTAATACCTGTTCGGTTTTGGATTCGGGTATGGTAAGGGTATATCTGGCCATGAGAATAAAATTGAATACGTTCAAAGATACGAAAATCAAGATTAAAAGTTAGGCCGAAAGCAAGCTACGAGCTATGACTTTTTATTTTTTCGGCCAGTTTTCAGGATTGCGGGAGGAGTGAGTGAAAGCCATGATTATAACTACCTTTTCTACCACCACATATTGAACAAGAAAACTATACCTGGCAAGAATGCCAATTCTTACGTTGTTGTATCGGATCGCAAACGAGAGAGGATGTTTGGATATATAATCAATGGTCTCTTTAATCTCTTGAAAAAAGAGTTCACCCAATCCGGCTTGTTGATTATTATAGTATTGAATAGCGCGATCAAGATCTTCTTCAGCTCTCTGCTGAATCACAAGTTTAAAACCCATACTTACGTTCAATCTTCTTTTGAACTATTTTCCAGTCGACAAGACAGTCTGGGTTTTCCTGAATTTCCTTGAGTCTTTCATCCAAAATTTTCTTCTGCCAGTCGTGGATAACAATATCATCCTCTTGCTGATCGACAGCTTCTTCCACTTTTACTCCACGAAGACTTTTCAGGTATGCTAATACCTGTTCGGTTTTGGATTCGGGTATGGTAAGGGTATATCTGGCCATGAGAATAAAATTGAATACGTTCAAAGATACGAAAATCAAGATTAAAAGTTAGGCCGAAAGCAAGCTACGAGCTATGACTTTTTATTTTTTCGGCCAGTTTTCAGAGTTTTGAGAGGTATGTATAATGGCTTCTATATAAACAATACCTTCTTTATCATTCACATGAAGGTGAATAAGGAAAGGAAATTTTTTTACAGGTAAACAGCGAATATTAGAATACCGAAGTTGAAAATGAGGGTTTTTCATCAGCAAACGAAACTCGTTTGTGAGTTGCGCATAAAATTTACTACCAAGGCCTTTTTGCTGCTTATCGTACCATTCAACGGCATTCCTGATATCATCATAAACTCCGGGAGAGATGACCAGTTTGTATTTGGTCATAGACCGAGTTCTTTTTTAAGTTGTTTGTCGGCTTTATTCCACTCCACGTATTCTTCGGGTTTGGTGTTTTTCATACGATTTAATACAATCTCTTTATGCCATTCAGGGACAAAAAGGTCCTCCTGCTCCTCTTGCTGATCGACAGCTTCTTCCACTTTTACTCCACGAAGACTTTTCAGGTATGCTAATACCTGTTCGGTTTTGGATTCGGGTATGGTAAGGGTATATCTGGCCATGAGAATAAAATTGAATACGTTCAAAGATACGAAAATCAAGATTAAAAGTTAAGCAAATTTTTCAAGGTTACTGAAAAATGAACCGATGATCCCTACAACGCTTGGATCTGGAAACAATGAAATCTGTGTAATTATGCTAATCCCGGAATTAAAATTCAAATTTTTAAACGCATTTCATATATCACCTATTTTAACACAGGAGCAATTATGAAAATCGACTTTTACAAAAGCGCCTTAACATAATTCCTATTTTGGAACTTTCGATCGGCTACACCTTTTCTAGAATGACTTTAAAAAATAAAAAAATCAACCACTACAAAAACGCTTAATTATTAACAAATTAAAATAAAAGTTCCCAAAAAGGGAACTTTATAAAAAATATTCCGTATCTTTACAAAAAGTTTTTTTCAATTTCCAATGAGAATTATTGCAAGAAAAACGCTTAAAGAATTTTGGGAAAAACACGGAGATTGTGAACAACAATTAAAGGCATGGTATGACGAAACGCTAAAAGCTCAATGGAAAACACCAAGAGAAATTAAAAAAGAATATCCTACAGCGAGTTTTTTGTCCGACAACAGAATCGTGTTTAATATAAAAGGTAATAACTATCGCCTTGTCGTAAAACTTAATTATAAATATTCAATGGTTTGGATTCGTTTTATAGGATCGCATGCGGAATATGATCGAATAGATGCCAAAAATATTTAAGTATTTGTTATGAATATAAAACCCATAAAAACACAAAAGGATTATCGCCAAGCACTTCAACGATTGGAAATGATTTTTGATGCACGTCCCGGAACAAAAGAAGGGGATGAACTTGTTATCCTGGGAATCCTCATTGAAAAGTTTGAGGAAGAACACTACCCGATTGAAGCACCCGACCCAATTGAAGCAATCAAATTTCGAATGGAACAGATGGGGTATAAGCAAAAGGACCTTGAGGAAATTATTGGTAATAAAGGAAGAGTTAGTGAAGTGTTGAATCGTAAACGAAAATTATCATTGGAAATGATCAGAAGTTTACATGAAAAGCTGAACATTCCTTTAGAGTCGCTGATTAAGGCATATTAATGCCGGGAAATTATTTTTACATAAAAGGAATCTAAATCGGATTCCTTTTTTTTGAATTAATCGCCGATAACCGCATCACCTCGGTGTTTACCTCTACCGATAACCGGCACTGGGATAATGACGCGAAGTATTTTTATTACAAACACGGACCGCTCTCCAGAAAAGAAATCGGAAACCAGAAATCTC
>JAIBBF010000114.1 GCA_019694795.1 Flavobacteriales bacterium
AATCGCGGGCAATGCGACTCCTTTCCTTTTCGAGGTTGGCAATTAATTGCTGACTAAAACGCTCTTGTTCCTTGCGGATGTTCCGCTGATTACGGATGTAGAAAACAATAAACAACAAAATTAATATGGCAACAGAAGCAAAGATTAAGATACGGATACGAACCTTTTTCAATTGATTTTCCGATTCAAGAAGTAAACTCTTATTTTTTTCCTGTTCCAGTTGATATTCTTTTTTCTCAACATCATATTCCACCTGTAGTTCATTGAACATTCTGTTGCTACGTGTTTCTTTTAAACTATCATCTAAATCGCGATAGGTTTTATATTCCTTGAGCGCCAATTCAAACAAATTCATTTTTTCATATACACGATAAAGCACGCGATGAGAAAATGCGCGGTCCTCCAGATTTTTACTCACTAATGCAACCTCTCTTGCTTCACTGGCAAGGTGAATGGCTTCATTGTAATTTTTCAATTCAATCATCACCTGTGCTTTTCCAAGTAAAGCCTTACTTAATTCAAATTTCATGTTATTGCTCTCCAATACCTGAATTGCAGAGTCGAGGTAAGCAATTGATTCGTCACTTCGCTTTACCTGAAGGAGAACAGAGCTGTAATTGATAAAAGCTACGGCTAATTCTTTGGGGTGATTAATAGCATGGGCATATTGAACAGCAGCTTTAAAATGGGATAAACCTTCATCGGTTTTATTTAAACGTAAATAAACAAGACCAATGTTGTTTTGAATATGTCCACCCAATCTCGGATTGTTAATGCGGTTGGTGATTTCGAGTCCACGTTCAAAATCCGCCAGTGCTTCTTGTGTTTTATCGCTGTTCAGTTTTAATAATCCAATGTTGTTTAATAATACAGCAGTGTAATAATCTAACTTGTTTTCTTCGGCAGTACGCAAACCATTCAGGTAGTTTTTCATGGCTTCGTCCGACTTATTATTCCGCTCACTGATTAAAGCCAATGCATTATAACATTCAATTTCATTGGCAGGATCCTTTTCCTGTTTTGCTTCTTCGAGAATGGACTGAAAATGTTGTTCAGCTTCTTCGGTTTTTCCTTCTGTTTCTTCCAGATACGTTAACCGGATTCTTGCCAGTCGGAGCACCTTAGTATTATTTCCGTTATAAGCGAGGTAATACGCTTTATTAAATTCTTCTTCAGCTTTTTTAAAATTCTGACTGTAATAAAAATAGTTTCCGTAAAAAATATGAATCTCTGCTTCTTTTCCTTTGTCGCCCATTTTTTGAGCCAGACGAATAGCCTCTCCTCCCGATTTGTAAACCAAGGCAGAATCGTAATAGGAATCGAGTTGGACTTTCTTTTTTAATTCTTCAAATAATCGTTCATCCGTACTTTGTGCCGGCGAAACGAACGGAAGCAGGAGAAAACAGAAACAAAGCAGTTGAATAAGACGATTTCCCATAAGTGCAAAGGTCAAGGGAATATAAGAAAGAAAATCTGTTATTTGGATTTTCTTCTTTTTCTTTCTGCAATAATGAGGTTTAATTCTCTTCCGGTTTGACCCTTAACGCTGGTGTTTTCCTCAGCGCGGCGAATGAGGTAGGGGAGGACTTCCTTAACGGGTCCATAGGGCACATATTTAACCACATTGTATCCCGCTTTGGCCAGATTATAGCTGATGTGGTCGCTCATGCCTAAAAGTTGAGCAAAATAAATTCGTTTGTCGGATTTACTGATGTTGTTTTTCTCAAGTAATTCAGTCAAAAACAAAGAACTCTTTTCATTGTGCGTTCCTGCACAAATAGATACTTTATCGATGTGTTGAATTGAAAATTCAAGGGCTTTATTGTAATCGGTATCCGAAGCGTTTTTGTCCTTTTGAATAGGGTCTGCATAATTTTTTTCTATCGCTCTGGCACGTTCCTTTTCCATATAAGCGCCACGAACAATTTTCATTCCTACGTAATAACCACCATTTCTTGCACGATCGAGCGATTTCGAAAAGTAGTCCAGCCGATCATGTCTGTACATTTGCAGGGTGTTATAAACAATGGCTTTTTGTTTATTGTATTTAGCCATCATTGCTTCTGCCAATCCATCAATGGCATCCTGAATCCAGGTTTCTTCTGCGTCGATAAATACAGGTGTATCCGATTGATAAGCTTCGCTGCAAATTTGATCTACACGCTTTACGGCCCTCAGGTATTCTTGTTTTTCTTCATCGCTTAATTCTGCTCCACTACTTATTTTTTCCAGCAATCCGAATCGGGCAACGCCTGTGGTTTTAAACACACAAAAAGGAATATTCGGGTTTCCTTTAGCTACGGTGGCAGTACGGGTAATCTCATTGGCAGTTTTATCCAGATCTTCTTCCGAATTTTTACCCTCGGCCGAATAATCCAGAATGGTACCAATGCCATATTTACCCAAATCTTCCACTTTAGCAAAGCATTCCTGAATGTTTTCCCCACCGCAAAAATGACGGAAAATGGTTCGTTTTACCATTCCAGTTATCGGAAGGTGAATTTTAAAGGAGAAAACAGTAAGATGCTTACCAAGTTTTACAAGCCATGGACGAGAAACGAGTTTAAAAAGAAAATAAGCTCTCTTAAGGTCTTTGTCGCTCTTGCCTGAAAAAGCAATCTCTGTGTTTTCGAAAGAAATCATGGGAAATATGTGTGGGGCAAATATAAACAGCCAAAGGGAATTCCATCATTCAATTTTCATGATTTTCGGCAGTCCGGATTAAATCATTTCATTAAATTGCATTCCCAAGCTGAAATCCCTTACCATGGCTGCTCCCGGTTCTTCTTCACACCCCATTTATGTTGGTCCACTGGCCGAGAGTTCATTGCCTAAACTGCTTGCTTCTCCGGAATTTAAAACGGCTAAAAAGTTCATTTTGGCAGACGAAAATTCAATTCATTTCTGCCTGCCTTTATTGCTGGATCAGGTGGAGGCACTGAGGGAAGCAGAGATCATCGAAATTGAAAGTGGTGAGCAGAATAAAAACATTGAAATTTGTCACCGTATTTGGGAAGTCCTTTCCGAAATGGAGGCCGACCGGCATTCGGTTTTGATTAATCTGGGTGGTGGCGTAATTGGCGATCTGGGTGGATTTATTGCTTCAACATTTAAACGTGGAATACGGTTTATTCATATTCCAACCACTCTCCTTGCACAAGTGGATGCCTCTATCGGTGGAAAAGTTGGTGTTGATCTGGGATCATTGAAGAATCAGGTGGGACTTTTTTCAAATCCTCACGCTGTTTTTGTCGATTACCGCTTTTTGAAAACCTTACCCAAGCGCGAAGTGTTATCGGGATTTGCTGAGGTGATTAAACATGCTTTGATTGCCGATGTGGAATACTGGAATTTATTGCAGCATTTCGATTTGTCGGTACAACATGACTGGAATGAAATTGTACTCAAAAGCATAGAAATAAAATCGAATGTTGTAAAAGAGGATCCCCACGAAAAGGGACGAAGAAAGATCTTGAATTTCGGTCACACCATTGGTCACGCCCTTGAAAGTTTTTTTCTGGAGCAGGGACAACATTCCGTCACCCACGGTGAAGCAGTTGCCATAGGGATTATTTGTGAGTGCTGGCTTTCTCATCGTTACCGAAAACTTCCGCTGGAGCAATTCAATGCCATTGTTCATCTTATTACCAATTGGTTTCCGCATTATCCCATCGATGAAATGGATTTTCACCGGTTGATTGAGTTGATGCGAAATGATAAGAAGA
>JAIBBF010000115.1 GCA_019694795.1 Flavobacteriales bacterium
GTGGTGGAAACGGAATCCTCCGGAAACCTGATGAATTTTCTTAGGCGTAGAGCAAGGTGGGGAGCAAAGGCCGGTAGTTACAAGGATCCGCTCTCTCTATTGCTTGCAATGGCTGTATTGCTCTTTAATGCCCTTTTAGTGCTTATGGTTCTTCATTCGGCGGTATTTTCTGCACATTGGGCGATTACTTTGATTTGCCTTGCATGGAAGGCAGGAATTGATTTTTTGTTGTTATTTTTGAGCAACACCAAAATGGGTGGGGGAGCAAAGTGGATGTATTTTATTCCTGCATTTGTCTTTCACATGTTTTATGTTTTTCCCGTTGCTTTTTATGGCCTGTTATTTAAGGGTCAATGGAAGGAAAGGAAAATTAACTAGCGATGCTAAAAAAAGAAAAAGCAGATAAAAAAGTTAAAGAGGTTTCGAAATCACTTTCGGCACTGGCCTGGCGTCGTTTAAAGCGTAACGTTCCTGCCATGTTTGGTGCAATTGTTATTTTGTTTGCTTGTGTAATTGCAATTTTAGGTGCAACAATTCGTCCGGATCAAACCAAAAACGCGGCGAATGGATTACCTCCCATTTCTACTAAATCGCCTGGCTTTACCGTTAAGCATTTAATGGTTCATAAAAATGATACCATTCTCCAATCTTCATTTTTCGGAATGATGTTTTTAGGCGGAAGGGAAAATGCTTATCGCTATATTCCGATTACTGATTTTGAATTCAGAGGAGCAGAAATTATTGTGAAAGAATATGTGGGTGATGATGAAAATGCAAAATTCAGAGCTACGAGTATACCTGTTATGCTGGCTGATGTTTTGTATCCGCTGCATCTCAATAACCGTTATCAGGAAGACGGACAAGGTAACGTAACTTTTTACGATATCAACAATAATAAAATCACTCGTTCCATTGAGGATATGCAGAAGGAAGTGGCCGAGAAAAATATTGTTGAACAAACCTATTGGCTGGGTACCGATCGTAACGGTCGTGATTTGCTGAGTCGGTTAATGGCGGGAACAATTATTTCGTTAGCAGTGGGATTAATTTCTGTATTAATTTCTCTCATCATTGGAATATCACTCGGTGCCATTGCAGGTTATTTTAGAGGATGGATTGATGATGTGGTGATGTGGCTTATCAATGTGGTTTGGTCCATCCCAACATTACTTTTAGTTATTGCTGTTACCATTGCATTAGGAAAAGGTTTTTGGCAGGTGTTTGTTGCGGTGGGTTTAACGATGTGGGTTGAGGTGGCACGGATTGTTCGCGGACAAGTTCTTTCTATTCGGGAAAAAGAATTTGTAGAGGCTGGACGCGCACTAGGATTTCGTTCGCCGAGAATAATTTTTCGTCACGTTTTACCCAATGTGATGGGTCCTGTTATCGTAATTTCTGCTGCAAATTTTGCTTCGGCTATTTTGATTGAAAGCGGACTTTCCTTTTTAGGAGTTGGTGTGCAACCTCCTATGCCAAGCTGGGGATCTATGATTGCACAACATAAAGATTATATCACCACCGATATGGCTTATCTCGCCGTGTTGCCCGGTATTGCCACCGTGGTGATGGTGCTCGCATTTATGCTGGTAGGAAATGGATTAAGAGATGCACTCGATACGAAGGCAGTCGACGATATTAGAGCATAAAAAAATCCCGTGAAAACGGGATTTTTTATTTCAATGTATTTTTTGAAAAAGAGTGATCAGAACGGAAGATCATCTACGTCATCTCCGGAAGGAATTTCATAATTCGGCATTTCATCGGCCGGATTTGCATTCGGATTGTTGGCGCGGTTGATTTTAAATCCATCAATGGAGTTGAAGTAACGCATGTTTCCTGTCTTAGGATCTTTCCATTCGCGACCACGTAAAAAGAAACCGATTTCTACTTCTTCACCTGTTTTAAATGAATCGAGCAATTCGCATTTATCGTTGGTAAATTGAATGGTGATAAATTGAGGATATTGGGATGAATTGTCGGTAACAACAATTTCTCTTTTTCTGAATTTTTCACTGACCTGTTGGGTAGGTTGAACGAGTTTGATTTGTCCTTTAAGCGTATACATAGAGTTGAGTTAGCAATTAATTATTAAAACTGAGTAGCGTCATCCAGGCTTCTTTTACTTTGCCTTGATCCAGTAATTGAGCAGCATGTTTATGGAGCTCATTTTCCAATTGAGAATAGTTATTTTGATACTTCAAAAACAAATCACTTAGCTCAAGTAATTTGTATTCGTTCACGTCGGTTTCATCGGGGAGTGTTTCAACATTACCGAGTTGACCCAGATGATTTCCTGTAAGTACTTTTGAGTATCGAATATCAGTTGGAATGGAATCGACACCAATTCCAAGAGTGGTTAATGGTTTTTCAATTTCGAAAAGTGCATCACCATGTGCCCTGCAATACCAATTGCCTCCCATGCGGGCTACGAGGTCGATTTTGGTTTGATCGATGCTGCCCTTGTCGTTAATGAGATCTTCGCGGATATGCATTAAAACAACCTCGCAGATGATTAGATTTCCAGCTCCACCCTGATCGCCAAGTTCTACTACTTCTTTCACTTTGCATTCGAGTTGAACCGGACTTTCTTTCACGCGGAATGGCTTAACCTGTTCTGATGCAATTTTTGTGAAACCGGACTTTTCAAATTCATCTACTCCTTTTGGATATTCAGAACTGGCCAGCGACATCTGATGAACCATATCGTAATTCACGATGTTGATGACCACCTCCGGATGTTCTTTTACATTATCGTAGGTGTTTTTTGTGGTGTTGGTGCGACCGCTTCTGGCTGGACTAAAAACCAAAATGGGAGGATTTGCACTAAATACATTAAAGAAACTGAACGGAGCTAAATTCGGACGTCCCTCTGCATCCACTGTGCTCGCAAAGGCAATGGGACGAGGTCCAACGGCACCCAATAAATATCCATGGAGCTTTGGAACAGGAATTTCTTTCGGATCAACACGTAACATAACAGCAAAATAAGGATCAAAAGTAACCATAATCCCGGCTTTTTCCGATGTCAAATTTTCCACAAGTTTACGATTCGGCGATTGTCGATCGGTTGATTCTTGTTTAGAAACAAGGAATATTCATTTTTTTTTATTTGTTTTGCAGTCCCTTAACAAGTTTAAAACGTTTTTTAAACCGTTGCGGGCGTGGCGAAACTGTCGCGATGAAAGCTCAGAGGAATCTTCGCTTTATCGGGATCCACGAAGTTCTAAACCTCGACATAGGTCTCGGTAAGAACTTTCGGGAGTAGACGCGATTCGTATTTGTTCTTTATATTATCTTACTGCGGGCGTGGCGAAACTGTCCCGATGAAAGCTCAGAGGAATCTTCGCTTTATCGGGATCCACGAAGTTCTAAACCTCGACATAGGTCTCGGTAAGAACTTTCGGGAGTAGACGCGATTCGTATTTGTTCTTTATATTATCTTACTGCGGGCGTGGCGAAACTGTCCCGATGAAAGCTCAGAGGAATCTTCGCTTTATCGGGATCCACGAAGTTCTAAACCTCGACATAGGTCTCGGTAAGAACTTTCGGGAGTAGACGCGATTCGTTTTTGTTCTTTATATTTTTCTTACTGCGGGCGTGGCGAAACTGGTAGACGCACTAGACTTAGGATCTAGCGCTGCAAGGCATGTGGGTTCGAGTCCCTCCGCCCGCACAACAAATAAACCGACCT
>JAIBBF010000116.1 GCA_019694795.1 Flavobacteriales bacterium
AAAGCCGTTGTTAAAATGTGCGAAGATTGGGGAGTACCTAAAGAAAATGTTCGTTTCGACGATTTCGGAGGATAAATTTTCTTGCACCATATTCAGAACATCCCGGCAGATTTGTCGGGATGTTTTTGTTTGCTCCAAAAGCAGTTTGTGTTGGAAGTAGCGTATTTGTAGCCTAAACCTTGAAATGCTGCGACTAAATACTTGAGCACTATTTATGTCTTTCCTACATTGAAGGCATATTTTTTTGCTATGAAATTGAAACTTGCACTTGTCGGTTTTTTAATGGGATTGAATCTGCTGTCGGATGCTCAGCAAATGAGTTCTACGGCTATTGATACCTTGTTTATCCAACGCCCGGAAGTTTATATTCAATTAACACTTCCTGTTGGAATGACGCCTTCTGAAATCAGTAAGTTGGTTTCGGTAGATCATGGTCAGCAAGGCAACACCATAAAAGCCTACGCCAATAAAAAAGAGATTCAAAACCTGGTTGATTTAAATATTCAGTTTACCGTATTAAACCATCCATCCCTTTCGAGAAATTTACCCATGTTGCAGGGTAATGCTACACGTCAGCAATTAAGATCTTTCACTGCTTATCCCACCTATTCGCAATACGAAGGGTATATGCAACAATTTGCAATCGATCACCCTTCTATTTGCCGTTATGTGGAATTAGGAACTTTGCCCAGCGGAAGAAAAATAATGGCTGTAAAAATTTCAGATAATCCGGATACACGCGAAAACGAACCGCAGTTTTTATACACCTCCACCATGCATGGTGATGAAACCACTGGATACCCGATGTTGCTTAATCTGATTGATGAAATATTATTAGGCTATGGAAGCAATGCGCGTTATACCAATCTGATAAATTCAACTGAGATTTGGATTGTTCCTTGTGCAAATCCCGATGGAACCTATGCCGGTGGTAATAACACCGTAAACGGAGCAACGCGTGCAAATGCAAATGGGGTAGACCTTAACCGGAATTATCCCGATCCGCAAACAGGACTCCATCCCGATGGTAATGCCTATCAACCTGAAACGGTCATTTTTATGGGACTGGCAGATACGGTTGATTTTGTAATGGCGGCTAATTTTCACGGAGGTGCAGAGGTAGTGAATTACCCATGGGATACCTGGAATCATGTTCACCCTGATCTTAACTGGTGGCAGCGGGAATCCTACAAATTTGCAGACACTTCGCAAGTGAATAGTCCTGCAGGATATATGGATGATCTCTATTCCGGATCTCACCCCGGTGTTACCAATGGATTTGCCTGGTACGAAGTGGATGGTGGTCGACAAGATTACATGAACTGGTGGAAGCATTGCAGAGAATTTACTGTTGAATTATCGACCGTAAAAACCATTGCAGCAAATCAACTTCTCAATCATTACAATTACAATAAAGCATCTCTTTTAAATTATTGGGAAGAATCCTTACATGGAATTCGTGGTGTAATTACAGATGCATGCACTGGAGCTCCGATAAAAGCAAAAGTGTTCATTTCAGGTCACGATGCAGATAGTTCGCATGTTTATTCTTCGCTGCCTGTAGGGAATTATCATCGTCCCATTTATCAGGGGAACTACAATGTAACCTTCTCAGCTCCCGGATACCAATCGCAAACCATCAACAATATTGCTGTAACGTTTAATAATGCCACGGTGGTGAATGTTCAATTGCAACCTTTGGCTCCTAATGCAGCATTTACCAATGAACTGATCAGCTCTTGTGGCGGTACAGTTCAGTTTTCAGATTTAACAGGTAGTGCTAGTACATGGTCATGGGATTTTGGCGACGGATCCACATCCACCGATCAGAATCCTTTGCATGATTACGCCAATTCGGGAACGTATACCGTTTCTTTAACCGTTACAAATTGCGCCGGAAACGATGTTCTCACGCTTCCTGCAGCAGTATCTGTTACTATCGCCAGTTTGCCAACCGCATCGGATGTTACTGCAAGCAATTGTAATCCGCAATCGGTGGTGATAAGCGGATCCGGAAACGGAACATTGCAGTGGTATGATTCTCCTGTTTCAACAAATGTATTGGCGAGTGGAAATTCATATACAACACCAGTCTTAAGCGGAAATACTTCCTTTTGGGTTTCCGATTTAAGTTTGAATCCATCACAATATGTAGGTCCTGCCGATAACACCTATGGTGCAGGAGGATACTTTACAGGAACAACCTATCATTACCTGATTTTTGATGCGGCTACTGATTTCGAATTGGTTTCTGTTTGGGTAAATGCTCAGACATCCGGAAATCGTACCATTCAATTGCGGAATTCCGCTGGTACGGTATTGCAGCAAAGTGTTGTGAATATTCCTGCCGGACAAGGAAGAATCAATCTTAATTTCCAGGTTCCTGCCGGTTCGGGATACCAGCTTGGTGTAGGAGGGGGAAGTAATTTATACAGGAATTCCTCAGGAAGTGTATATCCATATTCTATTGCTAACGTGGTAAACATTATTGGTAATTCTGCCAATAATCTGGCCTACTATTATTATTTCTACGATTGGGAAATTGCTACACAATGTGAAAGTGGACGATTAGAGGTACAGGTTGTTTTCCCTGGAAATTTGAATGCAGATGTCAGCATCACTTCTCCTGATTTAAGTGTTTGTGAAGGGCAAACTGTACAATTTAATCCATCACCGGTAAACGGTGGTGCAAATCCAAGCTACCAGTGGTTGGTGAATGGTAATGTGGTGTCTTCAGGTAATTCCTTTTCGAGCACGACCCTCAACGATGGTGATGAAATCAGTTGTGTAATGACATCTTCTGATGCTTGCGTGGTGAATAGTCCCGTGAGCTCTTCCGGAGCCTTTGTAACGATTTTCACTAGTCCGACCACACCAAGTATCACCCAGAGTGGAAACCTGCTTATTTCGAGCTCCGCAACGGGTAATCAGTGGTACCTGAATGGAAATCTACTTCCGGGTGAAACGAATGATACCTTGGTCGCGGTTACAGATGGGGATTATTCTGTGGAAGTGACCGACGGAAATGCATGTACATCGGGATTGTCGGTTGCATTTAGTTACCAAAACAGCAATACCGGATTAACTGAGCAAAGCCTGAATTTTATGATTTACCCTAATCCATCGGAGGAATTTGTGATGGTGAAATGGAATAGTGGGGGGAATGTTCAACTTCAAATTTTTGATGCAAAAGGAATTCTAGTAACATCCGAAACCCTTCAGGGTGGAAATGCCGCAGTAGATATTACCGGTTTAGCCCCGGGAATTTATGAATGCCGGTTAACTTCGGTTCAAGGTGTGGGCCATCAAAAACTGATTCGCAAATAATCACTTTTTGGGAGCCTCCCACAATTCAATCTTATTGCCGTCTGGATCCAATACCCATGCAAATTTTCCATAATCGGAGAAGTCGGGTTTTCCTATGAGTTCAACTCCGTTTTTAGCGAGCTGTTCCATGAATTCTTCCAGGTTATCCACTCTGAAATTAATCATGAAACTGCTTTCTGAAGGCGCAAAATAGTTGTTGTCTATTTTAGTGGGCGACCATACCTGATATCCCATTTCTTTTTCGGAAAAAGGAAACATAGCACCCCAGGATTCTGAATGTAAACCGAGTTTTTCGCTGTACCATTTTCTTAATTCTTCCGGGTTTTTCGATTTAAAAAACACACCGCCGAGTC
>JAIBBF010000117.1 GCA_019694795.1 Flavobacteriales bacterium
TGCTAAATATTTAATAAATGAAAACGGAAGTGTCATTTTATATGGTGATTCTGATACAATGATGCTCGTTCCTCATCGTTTTTGTCTGACCTCTGAAATGTATTTTTTCATTTGTACTAATACCTTATGCGATTCATTTCAACTTGTAGGCGAGACGATGACCGGGAAATATCGTTTTCCATCGGAATATAAAAATGAATTAATAGTTTGTGGCCATTCATCAAATCCTTCTTTCGTGTTTAACAAACGAAAAATTCAGCCAAATGAAGAAGGAAAATTTGGATTTACCAGAGTCCAAAATGAGGAAATCTGGGTTCATATTGACAAGCATATTACGATTAAAGCATTTCTTCCGGCTATTTTAGAACTCTATTCTGCAGGATATAAAGTTTTCTACTCAGGGAAAGTTGAGATTGATAATAATGAACAAGTAAAATTGTTAACGCGCCATTTTGTAAATTATAAAAACAGTGACGATCGTATTGAAGTTGAATATTGTGAAAATTGTGAGAAGTATCCTAATGTTAAAATTGATTCATTGGTTATCATCGAAGTTTTGACGGATAGTCGCTATAAATTAAATGGAATGAGTACAGATTTGTTTCAGCTTAGGAATTCTGTGGCTAACATGATTTTGCTAAACCGGACTACCCGGTTAAAAACTTTAATTGAAATCTACCTGGACGGCAACGTATCCTTTAATGATTATCTTCACCTATTGGATGAATTTGGTTTTATTATTGAAGGAGAAATTACTACTACCTTTTATCGTGATCCAAATGATCCTGATGCAGATTATATTCTTGAACAACAAGAAAAATCGAATGATTCCATATTGAAATTTGAATTTCCAATTAGAATAAAGGAGATAATTAAAAAGTAAATAATGTTGAAAGAAATCTCAGTATTTAGTTTTATTCTTATTATTTTTTTCTGTTGTTGCAATAGCTCAGAAACAAATGAACCTGTTCTCATTAAAGATTATGCTGATTCTGTAGTTTTTTTAGCTGACACTTCCATTTCACCTTCACTTACCGTTCTTCCCAATCTCGATGATACTACCATTTTTCATGCACTCTATGGAAGCGATGAGCTGATGGTGGTGGATATTAATGATGGAACGGATACTTCGTATTTGAGCATCACTTCCCGCTTTGAATTTTCGGAAGGGGAGGTGGATTATGCATTGATTCGTTTATTGGCGGAGATGGGAACTCAGCACGGACATTTTCTTTTCCGGGAGGATATCGCTGTATTTCAAAAATCAGATACAGGCTGGGTGCTTTGCGACACGATTTTGGATGGATTTGCATTCGACGTGTTGGATGAACCGCAGATGATACAAAAGGGTCCCTATACATTATTCGAATTCTGGAACGAAGGGGCCTACAGTGGCGGTAATTATGAAAAGGGAGTGGCCTATCTGGTTATTCGCAACGGAAGAATTTTGCATCATGCCGGCTATTCGGAGTTTGTGGAGAGCAACAATGCCGCGAGTGAATTTTGCATATTGCCCGAAGATCATGATCCGGATTTCGAATGCCTTTGTGAGGAGACGAAAGCTGATTTAACCGTGAGTTACGATAAAGAAAAAGATGCACTGTTGTACACCTATCTGGGACGTATTACCAGCAAATGTGAAAAGGAAAATTCTTGTTTTATCAAGCGCGTGTATATGGCCAACACCCAAAAGGGTGAATTGATTCTGGAAACCAAAAACTGCGCCGGAAAACGGGATACACTCACATTTGTTCCTCCCAAAAAGCGGTTGAAATGAAAGTTGAGGCTCATTTTATTTTTTCCGGAAAAAAAGAGGAGTAGTTGTACATCACCGGGTGAAAGGAGATTAGGATTGATGGAACGGTATTTTTTTTCATCTTTAAAATTTTGCGGCTCAATCAACTTGCACTATCTTGAAATGAATTATTCATTTTTGTTTATGAAAAAGGTCAGACGTTTTTTATCACCTGTTGTGATGGGAATTTTCCTGTTCATCACTTCGTGTTCTAAGAATAAGGATTGTTATGATGAGGCCTTGTACCAGCAACACAAGGATGATATTTGCACCATGGATTGTCCGGGAGTAACCGGTTGCGACGGAAAAACCTATTGCAACGAATGCATTGCCCGAACGCAAGGCATAAGGGTGAAGTAAATATTTTTTAGAGGAGTAATTTTTAACCTGAGCTGCGGTTTTTTTATTTATTTGCAAATCATAATGACTTGTTTCAGATTAAAAAAACGAATTCCGCTATAATTCTATAATCCAATTAATATGGGCAAATTAACTTATGAAATTTCCATTCATGCTTCGGCCCGAAAGGTGTATGAAAACATGTTAGGTTTAAAAAATAAAAACAGCTACGAATACTGGGTCTCTGTTTTTAATCCCACTTCTACGTATGAAGGAAGCTGGGATCTGGGAAGTAGAATTTATTTTGTAGGAACCGACGAAAATGGAAAGCGTGGAGGCATGATATCCGAAATCGTGGCCCATCAGCCAGCTGAATTTGTTTCAATCCGGCATGTTGGATTTTTAGATGGCGATGTGGAGGTAACCAGCGGTGAAATGGTGGAGAAGTGGGCGGGTGGCCATGAAAATTATACCTACCAGGAACGTGATGGTGTCACTACCGTGCTAGTGGAAATGGATAGTGTGGAGGAATACATGGAATTTTTTAATTCTACCTATCCATTGGCTTTGCAGAAATTGAAAGCTATTTCCGAAAGCGATTAAGCCAAATCGAAAACCGCTCTTATACCATCGTTTCTACCAAATATGATTCTCTTTTTATGGAGGAATTGTTTCAGCAGGATTGAATGCCGAATTTACTTTCTTTATACGCACATACCCAGCATCCGTTTACATTCGCATAAATGCAGGATTTACCACTGTTTTCCGAAGCGTAATTCCTGAAAAAATATGGGGTCGAAACAGTGCTTTTCTGCTTTAGTTTCGAAGCATGAAAGGCTGTTTTTGGGTTTTGCTTTTTTTCATCACCAGGGTGACGAACGCTCAGGTGCCGGAGAGTTTTCCGCAGATCAATGCCGGTGGAAAAATCAATGCCATGGCTTTCGATTCGCTGAATAATATCATTTACATCGCCGGCGATTTTGTACAGGTATCGCTCAGCTCGCGCAAGAACCTGGCGGCGATTAATAAAGGCACGGGCGCAGTGATCGGAAGCTTTAATCCCATCAGCAGCATGACCGGGAGCATCGCTTCGCTGCAAGTGATTGGCAACCGTTTGTACCTGGGAGGCGATTTTACGGCCATTAACGGCAATGCGGCGCAACGTTACCTCGCACGGGTAGATCTGAGCGCAAATGGCAACGTAGGGACCCTCAATGGCGCTTTTAACGTGG
>JAIBBF010000118.1 GCA_019694795.1 Flavobacteriales bacterium
GAAAAAGATCACGGAAAAGTTTTTGGTTTTCATCGTTCAATGGATACCCTGGGTGCGGTGGCGGGTCCTGCATTAGCACTACTCTTTCTTTATTATTATCCGGGAGAATATTCCTTATTGTTTTTTATTGCATTTATTCCGGGTGTATTAGCTGTAGTATTTACGTTCTTAATACACGAAAGCGGGATTGAAAAAAAGGAGAAAAAGGAAAAACCAAAACTTCTTATATCCTTTTCATATTTAAAAACCTGCAATAAAAAATACCTGCATTTATTCATTGGTATTCTGATTTTTTCACTGATGAATAGTTCAGATGTATTCTTGTTGTTAAAAGCGAAAGAATCAGGACAAAGCGATGAGAATGTGATCCTGATGTACATTCTTTACAATGCGTCTTATGCACTATTGGCATGGCCATTCGGAATTATCGCAGATAAAATCGGTCTACGTACAACATTTATTTCAGGACTGATAATTTTCACCTTGGTGTATGTTGGATTTGCGTTTGCAGAAAAAAGCGTTCATTTTATTTTTCTGTTTTTATTCTACGGAGGATATGCCGCATTAACCGATGGAATTGGAAAAGCATGGATTGTTCGTTCAGTACCTAAAGATGAAAAAGCAACAGCTATAGGAACACTAAGCGGTTGGCAAAGCATTGCTACCATGATGGCGAGTTTTCTGGCAGGAGCAATCTGGTACAGCGGCGGAAGTGCATTTCTGTTTTTATTAACCGGATTAAGCACTTTTATTGCCATTCTCTATTTATTGATCAAAACAAGTAATGAATAAAGAAAAATCGAATTTTGAACGCATGATCGATTTGGTCGAAGAAATTTTCTCTACCAGAAACGACCCTGAACAATTGCAGGTGAACGAAGAAGTCATTGAACAATTAATTCAACTTGATCCCCATTTTGTTTCGGAATTAGACGAAGGAAAAGGTCCTTGTTGCTGGATTTTACTCATTCCATCAAACACCGAATTAATGCATCGCTTTTTAGATGCAGAAATTACAGAACAGGAATTATTCGAACGTTCAAGAACGTTAACAACATTTACAACATTATACCTTGCTTCTGCCCTTACCCTGCCTGAATACCGAAATAAGGGAATCACCTTTCATCTGTGCATTTCTGCTATTCTTGAACTGCAAAAAAAATATTCGTTTCAGGATTATTTTGCATGGACATTTACCGAAGAGGGTAAACACCTGGCTGCCAAAATTTCAAATCACTTTTCCAAGCCGGTCCACATTCGTGAACATCAACCATAATTTCATCATTCTTAAAGTTCGAAGTTTTGAATCTCAGGATTCTCTATTTTTACATTTCATTCCATGTTCGACCCTACACAAATAGCAACACAATTCCTGCAAAATTCCAACAGGCATTTGTTTCTCACCGGAAAAGCCGGCACGGGGAAAACTACTTTTCTAAAAAAAATAGTCGAACACTCGCATAAAAAAGTAGTCATAGCCGCACCAACCGGAATTGCTGCCATCAATGCCGGAGGAAGTACTCTTCACTCCCTGTTCCAACTTCCATTTGGCGCATTTATTCCCGAAAACAGATCCTTAAATGAGTCTGAATTAACCTCCAGGTTTAACACGCCGCATTCGCTGCTTAAGAATTTAAAAATAAGCGACAGAAAACGCTCCGTTATAAAAGAGATGGAGCTCCTCATCATCGATGAAGTTAGTATGTTAAGAGCAGATTTGTTAGATGCCATCGATGTGGTTTTAAAACAAATCAGAAAAAACACCCATCCATTCGGGGGATTACAAATTCTGTTCATTGGCGATTTACTTCAATTACCGCCTGTAATCCGGAATGATGAATGGTCTGTTTTAAAATCATATTATCCATCTCCCTATTTTTTTGATGCACTTTCACTGCGCGACAACAAACCGTTATATATAGAATTGGAAAAAATCTATCGCCAGCAGGACGATGTATTCATTGAAATTTTAAATCATTTACGACAAAACAAAATCACGGATCAGGATATAGAAATTTTAAATAAATACTATCAGCCCGACTTTAATCCGGGTCCGAAAGATGAATACATTACGCTGACTACACACAATCAAAAGGCCGACTCCATCAATAATAGTTTTCTGAGTCAGCTACCCGAAAAATCAATTTATTATTCCGCCGAAATAGAGGGAGATTTTCCTGAATCGATGTTCCCCATGGAAAAGGAACTCGAGCTAAAAACAGGAGCACAGGTTATGTTTATTAAAAATGACCCCAGCGGACAATCCAGATTCTTTAATGGGAAAATCGGAATTGTAGAAGAATTAAAAAAAGATGCTATAATAGTAAGTATCGATGAAGGCAAGGAGAAGATTGAACTTGAAAAATATGAATGGAAAAACGTTCGCTTCGAAACAGATGAAGCAGCCGATGAAATAAAAGAAGTTGAAATTGGGACCTTTCGCCATTACCCGATAAAATTGGCATGGGCCATTACCGTACATAAGAGCCAGGGACTCACCTTTACAAAAGCAATCATCGATCCGCAGGATGCCTTTGCTCCAGGTCAGGTTTATGTAGCTTTATCCCGACTTCGGTCTCTGGATGGACTCGTATTAACTTCAAAAATCCGAATGCATGGTCTGTATACCGATCAGCAGGTAAAAAGTTATCAGGAGAAAAAAGAATCCAAAGAAATACTGGAGCAATTGGTTCATGTAGAGAGCGACAAATACATGGTGGACTACATTTCAAAAGCCTTCGATTTTCATTCTATCCTACAAGCCATCATTCATTCCGGAAAATCAGGAGCAGAATCAGAAAACCGGTCCATCCGAAAAAAAGAAAAACCATGGTTAGACTCCATCTATAGCCGACTTTTCCCTTTAGCAGAAACCGGAACACGCTTTATCACTTTTTCAAAGGCAACGGTATTGGGAAAAAAAGAAGCTTATTATTCCATCATGGAAGCAAAGTTAACAGGAGCTCTAACTTATTTTCTTCCGGAAATGCAATCGGTCAGTGATGAGATATTAAAAAAGCTCAAAGAACTTCGTGAAATAAAAAAAGCAAAATTATTATTTAGCGAATTATTAGAAATCGACTTGCTGCTTTATAAGCAAACCCGGATGATTCGAAAAGCAGGTTTACTGGCAAAAGCGATTGGTGAAAACAAAGAATTATCCAAAGAAGATGCCGGTAAAAACGATGAAGAAAACTTCAGAGCAAAACGAATTGCAGAATTGAGTACTTCTGTTCATCACGAAGAGGATCTCAGCGAAACAGAATACCGAAAAGCAAAACCTTCCTATAAACGTAAAACCGCGAAGTC
>JAIBBF010000119.1 GCA_019694795.1 Flavobacteriales bacterium
AAGATTCGGTAAAATTTGTTGTGAAAATTAAGGCAGAAAGCGACGATGATGAATTTGTGGAATTGCTTTTTGAAATGGCGGATGTACGATTTGTAGCTACTTCCGGAAACGTGCGCGCCGAATTGTTATGGGGCGAAAATGTTTCGGCCATTAAACGAAGTTCTGTGGATGTTTCCCTGAGTTTGAAAAAGGATAACCGCATCAGTATCGATTATGAAGTGTATGTGCCGCAGGACTGCAATCTGAAAATTGAAAACCGTTTTGGTGATGTAGTGATGAGTGATTTGAAATCGAAATTTTACCTGAAATTATTTCACGGTGATTTAAAAGCGGAATCGATATTCGATGCACGTTCGGTAGAAGTAAAATATGGCCGGGTAGATGTGGAAGAAATTATTAAGGGAAATTTTGATCTTTCCTTTGGGAAAATGAATATTCAGCATGCGCAGGATTTAGCCATCGATTGCTCAGCTTCTGAAATTTCATTAGGTGAAGTAGGAACATTGGTTTTAAAATCGAGTAACGACGATGTGGATATCGATTTAATTTCAAAATTATCCGGTTCGTCCACCCTCTCGGATATTTATGTGCAGCAATTGGGCTCAGCATTAGATTTTAATTTTAAACTCGGCGATATCAGGGTCCGTAAAATTGAAAGTAATTTTACATCCATTCGAATCACCGGTTATAATGCAGATGTGGACCTTGGATTTAAACCAAACAGTAATTTTCAGTTTGATGTGGAACTGGAAAACAGCAAAGGATTTATTTATCCTGAAAACCTGGTTGAAATAAATTCCGACGAAACGCTTTCCAAGAAACGAATGATGGAAGGTCAATACGGAAAATCAAACGGATCTTCTGTCGTTATACAATTGAAAGCCTCGAATGTGAGGTGGAACAGTATTGCCAACTAATTTATTTTTTCACCAGTTTTCTGGTGCCTAAATATTTTCCGGATTGCGAATACACCTGAATAAAATAAATTCCGGCGTTCAATTCAGAAACATTGATTTCGGGTTTTACATTTCCAATCAGATCATTCAGCTGCATTTGGTGAATGGGTTTTCCGGTGACGTCCGTTACCACCAATCGAAATGAATTTTCAATGGGCGATTTGATGCCGATGGTAAACCATCCTTCGTTAGGATTAGGAACAATTTCACCGATTTCAATACTGATTGGATTATTTTCTACGGCAATCGCAGGGAAATCGGTTCTGGTACCATCAAAATCAACCTGACTTAACCGATAATAAGTAAATGGTGAAAAAGGATTTGGATCTGTTACGGAATAATTTCGCGGCGTTAAACTGGTTCCTGCACCGGGTACAGATTGTAAATGAGAAAAGTTAATTCCATCCGACGATTTTTCGATGTTGAAATGATGATTGTTTTCTTCGGTCATGGTCGTCCACTCAACCACATTTTTTTCTCCATTGGAAAAACCGTTAAAACTGATTAATTCAATCGGTAATGGAGTAGAGCAATCCAACGTTGCACCACCGGCCAACATCCAGCTTAATGTGAACGGTGAGGTAGAGGAACTGAAGTTGTCGATTAATAAAACAAACACATCACCTACTGCAGCGGTCACGCCTTCTATCCACCGATCTCCTCCTGAACCTTCCGAATTATCTCCTGCGCCTGAATAGGAACCCGTATTTCCCCCACCCGCCGCATAGGAACAACGAACAGGAGTTGTGGTGGGCGGACAAGAAGCACTGGTTGCCGGTCCCCACAATGCAAAATCATAATCATCGGTTCCATTTGTAGGTGAAATCACAAATTCAAGAGTACCAGCCGTTGCAGCACGGAAAAAATACCACGAGGATTGATGCTCAACAGTTAAACAACCATCAATAGTATTGTTGTTCGGTAATTCTTGCGTTCCTGCACCGGAACTATTTCCGGAAATAGAAGTGTTTCCGCAAACCGTTGGTGCAGATGTACAATTGTTGGAAGATGAACCTAAAGACGGAGGTGTAAAGGGTGTAGTGCAGGAAATGGAAGCTTCCCATCCGGCACGTGTTGTTGATCCATCAGAATCAAACAAGAATGTTAGGCATCCCGTGCTGTTACTTGAAGTGGCAACAATGGTTCCGGGATTGGTGGTGCTATGGTAAGTACCGAGTAAGGTAGAAGAAGTGGTTGGACCATCATACACATACAAAAAATCATACTCGGGCTCGAGATTAAACGATACAAATGAAACCTGAATGGCTTGTCCGGGTGTGGAAGGACAATAAATGGTTCTTGTCAATTCATTATTCGAATAATTACCTCCCGATCCACCACTATCATAAAATGTAGCAGAACACGTGGTGATGGCTGGATTGGTAACGCAAATATTTCCCGAAGCTGTATTGGTTCCGTTCACCCGTGAAATCAGAATATAATAGGTAACACCTACGGTTGTGCTAATTGTGATATTTTCTACTGTAGTTCCTGTTCCGGCATCCGAACAGCCAAGTAAAGTTAAACTACCGCATGAACCGGAATAAACAGCAATACCTACATCTCTATTTGTTGGAGTGGCTGTGATGGTTGAAATCACATCGGTTGCCGTAAAAGAAAACCATCCATCTCTTCCGGCATTATTATTATAACAACCCGGATTGAGAACCTCCACACCAAAGGGATTTCCTACAGAATAAGCAGTCGAAACACAGGAAGATCCAGGCGTCAAACTTACTGCACCTGTACACAAATCACTTTGTGCATGAACATAAGTGAAAGTGCTGAGCGAAACGATAAGGGCAAGTAGTATTTTTTTCATCCTGCACAATTATTTGTAACGAAATGGTTTGTATTCCATTTCATCGATGGATAAAAGTGTGATTTTGCAACCGAGTTTTTCCAGTGTTAACTCATACCTGGAATTGGGAAGCCGGTAATCTTCGAATTTGCTGATGTCGAATTCCTTTAAGGAAATTGGCTCACAATTGGTGCAGGAAAGTGCTTCGAAAATATAGGAGCGGGTATAATAATACTCGATGGTGGTAAACTTTAATGAATTATTGATTTTAAAATCATTTAATTCCTCTGCCGAATAATGCATCAATAATCTGGAATCGTATTTCGATTCGGTCAGGTTGTCCTTTGGACCAACCGTAATTTGGGAATAACAAGGTTGAAAACCTAAAATGAACATCCCCAAAGAGATTAATGGCAAGT
>JAIBBF010000120.1 GCA_019694795.1 Flavobacteriales bacterium
CGAAGTCGTAGTCGGCTGCATTTGGATTAGGATCGATGGTTAATCCGAAAGTACCTGCAGTGGTTACATTGATGATGTACCAGTTAGAATAGTTTTCACTGATAACACAACCTGAAACACATGCATCGGATACTAAGCCGGGACCAACCGAGTTAGCAACCACCGGATTTAAATTGTCGCATACGAATTGCGCATTGGAACAATCCGCGATAGAAGTTGCTGTAGGACCCGATCCTGCGCCACCAGAACAAGGTGTACAAGAAATGGTAGCAAACCAACCTGAAGTTGTAACAATATTATCGGAGAAAAAGCGAACCGTTAAACATCCGCTTGGATTATTTGATGTAAAAGAAGTACCTGCCGCAATATTACAACCGGAAAATAATGTTGTACCATTTTGAGTAGGTGAATCTGTAATTACAATCGCATCATAACATCCACCAATCCACTGATCCAAAGAAACAGCGGTGTTAAAGGTTAAGCGAATACATTGTCCGGGAGCATTTGGACAAAATGTTCTGTAAATATTATTTACGTTAAGACTGTAATTTCCGGCAGCTCCTCCATCATCATAGAATGATCCAGAACACGTGTTAACTTCACAAGTTCCTGCATAGGTGCCTTGTAGTCCAACAGTAGGTTGCGTATAAGTTTGAGCAATGGAAGCAATGGAAGCGGAAACAAAACCGAGAGCGAGTAATAATTTTTTCATGGCATCAGAGGTTTTGAAGGTTGAAATAAAGATCGTAATCAGATTTTCTGATGGGCACGATATACACTTTTACCGGAACAGCCGTATTGCCGGTTTTACTTTTAGCAAGCTCCTGCATAAAGGAATATTGACTGCTTATTTTTCGATGTAACATAATTACATCCTGAAAAAGGGTAATGTTGTCTTTAAATTTTCCTTGTTTGGATTGATCCTCCAATTGAATCAGCTGATCTGAATTGGTAGAAGGATAACTGGTATGACTTTCCAGTATCTGATAATATTTTACGGGATTCGCATTAATCCACGCAGCCACTTGTTGTTGGTAGGTAGCGGGATTGGATGGTGTTAAACCGTTATTGAACTGCGGAAAATCAGCATCATCAATGGCAATAAATTCCAAATAGAAATCGCCATAGGATTTTGGTTTTTCATCGTTTGTTTTTTGGGCCGATACAGTGCCTTGAATGAACAAGAGCAGTCCCAGGGCAAGCAGAAACTTCGTTCTCATTTTGCAACATTAATTTAGGTTCAGAAGAAATAAAGCATGACCAAAAATGGTTAAGCAGAAAAGCTGGGATTTGGCAAGCAGTATTTCTGTCTATCAAAATTAAAGAAATTGTTAATAAAACGAGAAATGAAATGTCTAAATTCTTTGAAATATTACAAACGTCGATAAAAGTGTTAGAGTTATAGGGGTGATTTATCGGTTTAGTCGAAATCCACGAAGTGTTAATAACCTGATTTTATGCAAAAGAAAAGGGTATCCGTTGCGGGATACCCTTTCTTATAATCTTTGGCTGACGATTAGTGTGCAGCTTCTTCAACAGGAGCAGCAGTAGAATCAGCAGCAACTGCAGCTGTATCTTCAACAACTGGAGTTTCTTCAACTGGTTGAGCTTCAGTAGTTGCAGCTGAGTCAGCTTTTTTCTCTTCTTCTTTAGTTTCGCCACCGCAAGCAACTAATGCTACTGCGAAAAGGCTAGCAAGAATAACTTTTTTCATTTTTTTAGATTTTTAGGGTTTACAAATTTTACCTTTTATACCCGGGTCACCCAAAAGGTAACCCATATTTAAAAAAAATTTTTTTTTGGGTTACCTTGCATCCAATTAGGTATTAATGAGTGAACGTCAGACATTGTCGCAACTTGCTGAAGAAAAGAAACTTCTGAAGTCCATTTCGGATGGTAATGAGTTTGTTATCAAGCGGTTGTATAAGGATAATTTTCCCGCAGTGAGCAGGATGGTCACCCGTAATTCGGGTGATATTGAGGACGCAAGGGATGTGTATCAGGAGGCTTTTATGGTGTTCTACGAAAATGTGAAGATGCCCGGTTTTGAATTAAATGCTTCGATCGGGACCTATCTCTACAGTATTTCGCGGAACATCTGGTTAAAAAAGCTTCGGACAATCAGTCGTTCCGGTGAGGTCAGGATTGAGGCTGAAGAAGAGATTACCGATGTGGAAGAAGAAATTTCGGCTTCTGCGGAACGGGATCAGTGGGTGGATGCACTGGAAGGCGCGATGGGCAAGCTCGGGGAACCCTGCAAAAGTATATTGGAAGATTTTTTCTACCATAAACTAAGCATGGAAGAGATTGCCGAAAAAATGAATTATACGAATGCCGCAAATGCGAAGAATCAAAAATACAAGTGTTTTAACCGCTTGAAAAAATTGGTTCTGGTGGCACAAAGAGAAAAGTAATATGTTTAACCGAGAAGAAGCAACTACGCTAATTGAACGATACCTCGAAGGAGAAATGTCCGCCGAGGAGAAAAAGGCGTTTGAGTATCGTCTGGATACGGAGCAGGATCTTTCTGATGAGTTTGAGTTGCATTTAAATGTGCGCAGAAGTTTTACCTGGAACATGGAGCGCGCCAAATTACAGGTAATGATGGATCGTTTTCATCAGGACTTTAACGAAGAATCACCGGTTCGGATCCGCGAAAAGAAAGTCCGTACTTTATCACCTGTACGTATTATTATGGTAGCCGCTTCGGTTTCCTTATTAATCACAGCTGGATCTTTAGTGATATACAATCTTATTCAACAAAACGATTTATCGCCCAATCATTATGCTACATTAAATCGTAAAGAAGGAGAATCTGTTCGACCAGCATCCGCTCAACCTAAGGTGGAGAAGGATGTAGTAGAGCCGGCTATCGTTCGTAATGTGGCCACCGCTTTTGCAATTGATGCTAATGGAATAATGTTGACCAACTACCATGTTGTAGAAGGTAAAAAATACGTGTACATCGAAAAATTTCAGGACTCCTTACAGAGTTACGTAGCTGAGGTAATCGATTACGATAAGCGATTGGATATTGCAGTTCTTCGTGTAAC
>JAIBBF010000121.1 GCA_019694795.1 Flavobacteriales bacterium
TGCTATGGTAGATTCGTTCCGACTTTTTAATCCGCAAAATATTTTCTTCCCGCTCTGTTACATCCTGAAAACTATACACCAGTGCATTGATTTCGGGCTCATGCAAATAATTGGTTAATGTTGACTCTACATGAATCCATTTCCCGCTTTTGTGTTTCATAAGACCACCACCGGGAATGGGAACACCGGGATTGGCCATGGCCTGTTCAAACTGAATACGCAATACATCTAATTTATCTTCCGGAATTAAATTTGGAATACCAATGCGGTTGACTTCCTCTTTCGAATACCCATGGATTTTTTGTGAACCCGGACTCATATAGATAAGCTCCATATTAGGAGAAATCAAATCCAAGCCATTTCCACTTTTCTCCACCAGAATCCGGAACATTTTATCGGCGCGCAATAATTGCTGGGTGCGCTTCTCCACTAATTTTTCGAGATTATTATTTAAATCTCGGAGCTCTTGTTGTGAATGTCTTTTCTCTCTATCGTAACGATTTAATATCACCATGGTGAAAAGCATAACGCCAAAGAAAAAGAACAACATGGTTGTCATTAACAAGGAAATTCCTAATTCAACCGACACCCAATGATAATGATGCGACAACATGCGTAATCCACCAATTAAAACCGGACCAATTATTACATAAGGCATCATCTTACGTGCCCAGGTTCCACCGTATAAATCAGTATTAAATTGAGCTATAATACCAATTGGTTTATTCACCAGAAGTAATCCCATAGCCAAAAACAAAAATGAAATGGCTGTTGGAAATGCCAACGGTATGTAATAGGAAACCGTAAAAAGTGCCGAAACTTTATAGAGATAACCAATTAAAGGAAGGAGTCCAACAAAAAATAATGCGAAGGAAATATAGGTTCCAACATCCCGGCGAATTCTATTGTTCTCTTCAATCTGAAAAAAAATGGCCATCGATCCCAATAAGAAACCCAAAGCAGTATTCGGTGCCATTTGATTTTTTATTTCCTCTTCCTGCAATTCCCGATAGAACAAAACCTGGTCGAATTGAAAATTGGTCCAACCAAAAATATCCGTGATTTTTGATGCCGCCAGAAGGAAAATGGTTCCGGAAATTAGTTGCAATGCCCGCGTAGGAAAACGCTTGAATTTCGACTGGAACATGTAAATCGCTAAGCCGAGTTCTGACATTAAAAATAACACCACCGTAAGCGAATTCATACTTACCGTGTTGGGTAATAATTTCCGTAGGTAATGAAGGTCGAACACATACCCAAGAAATGCGAGTGCAGGAAAAAATACGGATATCCCAAGACAGAGGTATAAAAAGGGTCTATACCAGTTTTGTGATGGAAGTTCTTTTTGGGTATTGTAGATATTCAGCAATCTGTTTAATCTTGGCTGTTTGAAATTAAACAATGCGATTGGTCGATTACTAGGTACAATTACGGATTGAAATAGGTAAAAGACCTGATTTTGACATAAAAAAAGCCGATCCTGCAACAGAATCGGCTTCGTAAAAGCTTATTAAGATTAACGCTTGTGACGTTTCTCGCTGGATACAGTCAATTTATGACGTCCGCGTTTGCGACGAGCTGCCAGAACGCGACGACCGTTCTTTGACTCCATTCTTTCGCGGAAGCCATGTTTGTTTCTTCTCTTACGGAGCGAAGGTTGGAATGTCCTTTTCATGATTCTTATTCGTTAATGTTGATTATTGTCTTTAAACGGGGTTGCAAAGATAGATTTTTCGCAGAAAACAGCAAATAATCTGCTTAAAATTAGGAAAAAGGAAGCTAAAAAATCGGGTTGTTGTTTAGGGTTAAAGTTCGAAACATAATTTAAATCTCTAATAAACAACTATTTAGCTATTTCATAAATTGAATGAATTCCTGCTTTTTAGAGCGCGATAAGGGAAGGGTTTTTCCGTTTTCGAGCAGGACTTCATAGCCGTTTTGGGTTAAAATGGATTTCACGAATTTCTTGTTCACCAGGAAAGAGCGGTTTACACGAAAAAGCACATCGGGATATAAATTATCGAAATGGGCCATGGGTTTGGACACTACAAATTGTTCTGCCGGTGTATGAATTACGCAATACATGCCGGAAGCTTCGAGGCATAGTACATTTTCGAGGGGGATAAAATGGACACCTTTATGCGTTGATACCTCCAGTTTCAGATTACTCAAATCAGGCAGTGAAGGATGGTCCTGAATAGAAGTACGGTTGGAAGCTTGTTCTTTTAATAAATGCCGATCCAAACGGCTCAGTGTAGATTTGAGCGTATCGATATCAATCGGTTTATAGATATAATCGAAAGCATCGAGTCGCAACGCATCTAACACATGATGGGTATGAGCGGTGACATAAATGATTTCGAAAGGACGAGGATCGGGAAAAAAATCATTGATTTGGAGTCCGGTATATTTCGGCATATTGATATCTAAAAAAACCAAATCCGGATTCTTGGAGTGTATCTGTTGCACAGCATCGGGAATACTCTCTGCTGTTCCCACCAATTCCACATTATTTTCGAACATGGCCAAAACTTTTGTAAGAAGATTAATGGCGTGTGCTTCGTCATCAACAATAAGTGTACGGATGCTATTCATTTTTTCAGGCATGATGTGGCTCTAATCCTTGAATGGTTAAACATACGGAGGTCCCCCGCTGCAGATCGGTGTACTCGATACTTATGGAGCATTGATAGTTTTCGGTTAAAAACTGAATCCGTTCTGCAATGGCAGATGTAGCAAAGGAAGCAGGCTTACCTGTTTTGCTGGCGTTAATTTCGGCAGAACGTTTTCGTCCGATTCCATTATCGCGAATAAGAATTTCATATTTTTTTTCACCCTTCCCGT
>JAIBBF010000122.1 GCA_019694795.1 Flavobacteriales bacterium
ATATTCAGCATGCGCAGGATTTAGCCATCGATTGCTCAGCTTCTGAAATTTCATTAGGTGAAGTAGGAACATTGGTTTTAAAATCGAGTAACGACGATGTGGATATCGATTTAATTTCAAAATTATCGGGATCGTCCACCCTCTCGGATATATATGTGCAGCAATTGGCTTCGGCATTAGATTTTAATTTTAAATTAGGTGATATCAGGCTCCGTAAAATTGAAAGTAATTTTACCTCCATACGAATCACCGGTTATAATGCAGATGTGGACCTCGGATTTAAACCAAACAGTAATTTTCAGTTTAATGTGGAACTCGAAAACAGCAAAGGATTTATTTATCCCGAAAACCTGGTAGAAATAAATTCCGACGAAACGCTTTCCAAAAAACGAATGATGGAAGGTCAATACGGAAAATCAAACGGATCTTCTGTCGTTATACAATTGAAAGCCTCGAATGTGAGGTGGAACAGTATTGCCAACTGATTTATTTTTTCACCAGTTTTCTGGTGCCTAAATATTTTCCGGATTGAGAATACACCTGAATAAAATAAATTCCGGCATTCAATTCGGAAACATTGATTTCGGGTTTTACATTTCCAATCAGATCATTCAACTGCATTTGGTGAATGGGTTTTCCGGTGACGTCAGTTACCACCAATCGAAATGAATTTTCAATGGGCGATTTGATGCTGATGGTAAACCATCCTTCATTGGGGTTAGGAACAATTTCACCGATTTCTATACTTACAGGATTATTTTCTACGGCAATGGCAGGGAAATCGGTTCTGGTTCCATCGAAATCAACCTGACTTAACCGATAATAAGTAAATGGTGAAAAAGGATTAGGATCTGTTACCGAATAATTTCGCGGCGTTAAACTGTTTCCTGCGCCGGGCACAGATTGTAAATGAGAAAAGGTAATTCCATCCGACGATTTTTCGATGTTGAAATGATGATTGTTTTCTTCGGTCATGGTCGTCCACTCAACAATATTTTTTTCTCCATTGGAAAAACCGTTAAAGCTGATTAATTCAATCGGTAATGGAGTAGAGCAATCTAACGTTGCACCACCGGCCAGCATCCAGCTTAAGGTAAATGGTGAAGTGGAAGAACTAAAGTTATCGATCAATAAAACAAACACATCACCCGCAGTGGCTGTAACTCCTTCGATCCATTTATCTCCTAAAGAACTTTCGCTGTTATCACCGGCTCCGGTATAAGCACCTGTATTCCCTCCTCCGGCAGCGTACGAACAACGAGCGGGAGTGGTGGTGGGTGGACAAACCGCACTGCTTGCAGGTCCCCATAAAGCGAAGTCGTAATCGTCGGTTCCATTCGTTGGAGAAATCACAAATTCAAGTGTGCCTGAAGTCGCAGCGCGGAAAAAGTACCATGACGATTGATGTTCGATGGTTAAACAACCATCAATGGTATTGTTGTTCGGTAATTCTTGCGTTCCCGCACCGGAACTATTTCCGGAAATAGAAGTGTTTCCGCAAACCGTTGGTGCAGATGTACAATTATTAGAGGAAGAACCTAAAGACGGAGGTGTAAAGGGTGTAGTGCACGAAATGGTAGCTTCCCATCCGGCACGTGTTGTTGATCCATCTGAATCAAACAAGAATGTTAAACATCCCGTGCTGTTACTTGAAGTGGCAACAATGGTTCCGGGATTGGTGGTGCTATGGTATGTACCGAGTAAGGTAGAAGATGTGGATGGACCATCATACACATACAAAAAATCATACTCGGGCTCGAGATTAAACGATACAAATGAAACCTGAATGGCTTGTCCGGGTGTGGAAGGACAGTAAATGGTTCTGGTCAATTCATTATTCGAATAATTACCTCCCGATCCACCACTATCATAAAATGTTGCAGAACACGTGGTGATGGCTGGATTGGTAACGCAAATATTTCCCGAAGCTGTATTGGTTCCGTTCACCCGTGAAATGAGAATGTAATAGGTTACACCTACCGTTGTGCTAATTGTGACATTTTCTACTGTAGTTCCTGTTCCGGCATCCGAACAACCAAGTAACGTTAAACTACCGCATGAACCTGAATAAACAGCTATACCCACATCGCGATTAGTGGGTGTGGCAGTAATGGACGAAAGTGTAGACGTGGCGGTAAAAGAAAACCATCCGTCTCTACCTGCATTGTTGTTATAGCAACCAGGATTGGTCACATCCACTGTAAATGTATTACTAACCGAATAGGCAGTAGATACGCAGCTGGCTCCCGGAGTCAAACTAACTGCACCTGTACACAAATCACTTTGTGCATGAACATAAGTGAAAGTGCTTAGCGGGACGATGAGGGCAAGTAGTATTTTTTTCATCCTGCACATTTATTTGTAACGAAATGGTTTGTATTCCATTTCATCGATGGATAAAAGTGTGATTTTGCAACCGAGTTTTTCCAGTGTTAACTCGTATCTGGAATTGGGAAGCCGGTAATCTTCGAATTTGCTGATGTCGAATTCCTTTAAAGAAATTGGCTCACAATTGGTGCAGGAAAGTGCTTCGAAAATATAGGAGCGGGTATAATAATATTCGATGGTGGTAAACTTTAACGAATTATTGATTTTGAAATCATTTAATTCCTCCGCGGAATAATGCATCAATAATCTGGAATCGTATTTCGATTCGGTCAGGTTGTCCTTTGGACCAACCGTAATTTGGGAATAACAAGGTTGAAAACCTAAAATGAACATCCCCAAAGAGATTAATGGCAAGT
>JAIBBF010000123.1 GCA_019694795.1 Flavobacteriales bacterium
TATTAATCCTTCTGGCACTTGTTCTGATCTTCAACTGGATTACACCTGTTTTGGTGATGGATGGGATGTTTATGGACGGACAACAATATTCCAATGTGGCCATGAATATGGCAGAAGGGAAAGGGAGCTTTTGGAAACCGGTGTTAACCGATACCTGGATTAAAGCAGAACGCACCGAATTTACCGAACATCCTCCAATGGGATTTTTTCTTCAATCACTCATGTTCCGTTTATTAGGGAATGGATTTTTTACGGAACGGATTTTTTTCTTTCTCTGTTTAATTCTTGCAATTACACTCATTATCCTACATTGGAAATTTTTCGAAAAAGAAGGCAGAATGAAACAAGGTTATGCAGCCTTACCGGTGGTTTTATTTCTGTTGATTCCTGTTAGTAACTGGGCTTTTTCGAATGGCGTTTTGGAAATAGAAATGACTTTGTTTACGCTGAGCGCTTCTTTGTTTTTTCTTTATTCAACCCTTGCACATTCCTACACTAAATACTTCTGGCTAATTCTAAGTTCACTGGCAGTGGGGATAGCATTTCTGGTAAAGGGAGTCCCTGGTTTATTTCCATTATCCTTGCCTCTCATTTACCGCTTTACCATAGGTAAAAAAAATCACACGTGGGTGATGGATACGATGGTAATGTTACTTGTTTTTTCACTCTTGATTGCAATTCTGTTATGGGGAGAAACTTCAGGCGATGCATTAATGTTTTATTTGAAAAACCGTTTGTTGTACCGGATCAACGAAGAACCTACCGTAGAGAATCATTTTTTTATTTTAGAGCGATTGCTCATTGAATTATTAATTCCAATTGCTTGTTCACTGTGGTTTCTGCGCTATCGTTTAATGAAAAAAAGAGATGCGCTGAGTTTTAATTCCATCTATAGCTATTTCTTCCTCATTGGATTCGCTGCATCACTTCCTTTACTTATCACAGCGGTGCAAAGGGGATTTTACCTCGTACCTGCATTTCCATTTTTTGCATTAGCCCTTGGTGCTGTTATTGCCGATTCGTTTGCGGACTGGTTTTCCGGATTAAAGATTATCGTTTATAAAATTGCTTTCGGTTTATTACTAGTCGCTGGAGGACTGGGGATATACCGCAGCATTTCAAATGTCAAATTGCCTTCGCGCGACGTAGACGAATTATTGTTTTGCGAACAAATAAAAAATGTTGTACCACCCGGAGAAATTGTTGCATTGAGTCCTTCCTTATACGATAACTGGAGTCTGCAGATGTACCTGTATCGTAAACTGCATATCAGCTGCGATGCAAAGTTTCAGCGTACCTATTTAATTGCACCGATTTCTGAAAAGGCGGATTTAGAGACCAAAAGCGATAGGGTAGTCGTAATTCATGAAAATCCATCCTTTGTGCTGTTTCAGCAAGTATTTGCGCCTATCAGGTAGTGTAGTGGCCACTTCCATTGCGTAAGTGCTCAAATCCGATTATTATTTGCTGTATATTCTTTTCTGTTGACTCCTATTTTTGTATTATTGAAAAAAGTCAGATATGAGAGCTCTATTTTTCTCCCTGTTCCTCATTGGTCTATTGAGCGCCTGCTCCGAAGCTCCAGAGGTAAAAAAAGCGATTGAGTCAGGTAAACTCGATGAAAAGGATATTTATTCGATGGAGATTGTTCAGCCCTTTACGGAAGCAGTTCCTGATTCGGTGCGTGAAGAGTCGCGAAAAATATTTTTGAATGCCATTGATGTGTACCGGAATAAAAAATCGCCCGATAAAGCCATTGCTGAGTTTAAGAAAGCCATTGTGATGTGTCCCGATGCAAAATCCTATTATGAATTAGGAAATGCATTAATGGATATCAAAAATTATTCGGAGGCAATCAGCTCGTACCACATGGCCGAGAAAATGGATTATAATCCGATTTCCAAAGTACTTTACAATCTTGCTTGTGCATATTCCCTTTCGGAAAATGGAGATGAGGCATTAAAATACGTTCGTCTTTGTATCGAAAATGGTTATTCCAACACCAAGCACTTGTTAAGTGATGAAGATCTCGCATTCGCGCGGAAATTGCCCGATTTTAACAGTGTGTATGAAGATGCTATGAGCGGAATTTCCTCTTCCGAATCGGCATTGTTCGATTTGTATGCAATGAGTTTTGAGCAGGCTTCATTCCCACTTACGTCAACGCCGGATGAAACACAAAGTATCCGGTTGGTCAATTCCATTGCTTACGATTATGAGCCTTTTGTCCCACAAATGGTAAACCCGAATTTTAGTCGCGAAGTTGGTGATGAATTTTACTACCTGGCTAAAATTGCAGAAACCGATCATTTTACTGCATTACTTTATGCCGGTGTGCAAGTGATGTATGAACAACCTCCGGTATATCATATTCTCGCAACTTACGATAAGGATGGTAAGGTGATTGACAAACTCGAAATTGGGGGCTATCATTATTACGATGATCCGATTCGTGCCTATACGATTACCGAAGATTTAGCCATTGAGGTGAAAGAATATGAAACCGTATTCGAAAAAGATGTAAAAGAATTTGGTTATGAGAATAATCCGATATCTGCCACGCAGGTATTGAATACGCGAAAATTTAAAATCACCGATAAAGGTGTTATCAAACAAACATCCGGCGATCCCATTGCATTCCGGTGGATGGGTAAATCCTATGGTTTATAAAACGACAAAAGGCTGTT
>JAIBBF010000124.1 GCA_019694795.1 Flavobacteriales bacterium
AAATCCGCTATGTGGTAAAGAAATATTTCGATATTCCTGATTCCATGGTTACGGTTACCGACGAAGATATCAGAGCGTATTACGAGAAAAACAAATTCCGTAAACAATACGAGCAACCAGGATCACGCGTGTTTGAATATGTTCAGTTCCCATTAATTCCTACCAAGGAAGACCGCATTAAAATGGAAGCTGAAATGAATGAAATCAAGGATGGCTTCGCAAAAGCATCAAACGATTCTTCTTATGTAATGCTTTATTCGGATAATAAATATTTCAACAGCAATTATTCTGTATCAGGAGAGTTTTCTCCAACTACAGATTCTTTAATTCAAAATGCAGATTCAGGAGCGATTGTTGGTCCGTATGAAGAATTCGGCTACCTGCGCTTAACCAAAATCCGCGGTGTAAAATTTGAACCAGAAGCTCGTGTTCGTCACATCCTTCTTGGAAAAGAAAAAGGAGAAATTGCCGATTTGAAAAAACGTGCCGATAGTATCCGTACCGTAATTCGCCGCAACAATAACTTCGAGGAAATGGTAACGAAATTTACCGATGATCCGGGAAGTATGAGCAATGGTGGTGTTTATGACTGGTTCCCGAAAGGCCGCATGGTTGAACCATTCGAAAATGCTGCATTCAACGGAAAAGTTGGCGATCTGCAAATTGTTGAAACCGATTACGGAATTCACATTGTGGAAGTCCTCGGTCAACGTCAGGCGAAGCGTGTGAAATATGCTACGATCGATAAAAAAATCGTTCCGAGTTCAGAAACAGAAGAAGCAGTTCGTATGCTGGCTAATGAATTCCTCGAAAAAATTAACGACGGAAGTAAGTTTGAAGAATACGCTAAAAAAGAAAAACTGGTAACCTTCGAAAACGAGGTAATGAACATTCAGCACACGTTAAATGGTGATGACCGTTCAAGAGAATTAATTCGTTTCGTTCAAACCGGTGCTAAAAATGATGTTTCTGATGCGATCACTTATGGTGACAATATTGTAATTGCACATATTGTTTCCGTGAAAGAAAAAGGTGTTCCCGAATTCGAAGACATCAAGGACATCATGATGATTCCGACTCGTCAGGATAAAAAAGCTGAACTCCTGAAAAAACAAATGAGCGGTGCGAAATCCATTGAAGACGTAGCCTCTAAAGCTAATACCATTGTTCAGGATGTTGAAGTCAACTTCGGGTCAACTACCATTAAAGGTGGTGGTGGAAATGAGCCTGTAGTTATCGGAACGATCTTCTCATTAACACCACAAAACAAAGGTGCAATGACTGTTCCTATTCAAGGGAAAACCGGTGTGTACGTTGTTCAATTGGTGGATGTGATTGAACCGGCTCAAACAAGCGACTATGCTACAAGCAAAAATAACCTGATCACCGTTCGCAGAAATCGTGCAGGTGGCGATGCTTTCAAAGCATTAAAAGAAAATGCAAAAATTGTAGACAAGCGTACTGCCTACTAAAAAATATCCCATCAAAAAAAATCCTTCCAGTAATACTCGGAAGGATTTTTTTTTAGAAACAAACGAAGTGAATACCAAGCGATGAGCGACGATTATTCTTCTTTCTCGAAGCGAAACCAATTAGAACCCGACGATTATTATACTACGCCGGAAGGATATATTGTGTTTACCGAGAAGTATTTGTTGAAGCGCGGATATTGTTGTAAAAGCGGATGTAAACATTGTCCGTATGGCTACAACAAAAAAACCGGACGCATCGAAGGCAAAAAATAATCAGGCACTTCTTTTTCTGGCAAGCGTTTGAACTTTATTCAAAAACAACTCACGCATTTGCTCATTTGAAAACCGCATCGAACCCATCCGGGTTGTTCCCAGAAAACGAAATCCGCAAAATTCAAGCGTAAACTTTTTAAAGGCCTTTGTTCCGTGACTTCGGTTAAACAAAACATGATGCCAAACCGGGGCGTCCATGGTGACAATTAACTCTGTGCTTCTTCCCTTTAACAGCTTATCCCACATCGGAGAATCTTTTTTGTATTTAAAAGCAAATCCGGGAAGAAAAACACGATCGATAAATCCCTTCAATAATGCAGGCATTTCACCCCACCAAATAGGAAATACCCACACAATATGTTCTGCTTCGGAAATGAGCTGTTGAGCCTGAATTAAATCCTGCTCCATGTTCTGCTGCGATTTATATCCGGTATGCAATACAGGATCGAAATTCAGTTCATGCAGATTAAGAATTTTACATGAATCTCCTGCGCCATTTTTATAGCGCAAAGCAATTGCATCGGAAAAAGAATCCTTTCGCGGATTGCCGTTTATGATTAATATTTTTTTCATGGTTAGAAGATTAAAATGTCCAACGGAAAGTAGGTACAGGGAAAAATCCTTGCTGGTATTCGGTGACTAATTGTCCGGTTCTCGGATTATAGCTATTGCGAAATACATTTTTATGATTCGTTACATTCTGTAAATCGATAGCCCATTCCATAGTGCTCTTTTTTAATTCGCGGCGGAAAGAAAGTTTCACATCGAAACGGAAATAATCACTCTGGCGTTGACTATATGCGTTATTCAAATCGAAAATAGCATATCCGGCAGATTGCGTAGCGGCAAGATCTATTGGCGTCAGGAACTTCCCTCCCACCCAACTGCTGCGTACGTTAAATGCGAATACATTACCTTTTTTAC